>JAFOCX010000186.1 GCA_017380975.1 Lachnospiraceae bacterium | reverse complement strand
GATGTACTTGAGGAGACAACACTTACAATCTCCACAATCGATGCTTAATTGAATCAAACATAATAAGGCCGGTGCTGCAATCGCAGCACCGGTTTATTTGAGGAAAATACTTTTAAATTCAAAATATTTTGGGTTTTCCTATTCACAAATTGTATATATTATGATACAATACATTCGTTGGGTTAAAGTTATTCGCGAACTTGTAAAGAGGGAACACCATGCTGAAATACGAGATTATTGACAATCAGAAAGAGGAGTGGGTGGTATTTGTCCATGGAATTGGTGGAAGCACCAAGACCTGGGGAAAACAAATCGAAGCCTTTTCTGAGCAATATAATCTGTTGTTGTTAGATCTGCCGGGTCACGGTCTGAATGCAGACAATGTGATCTACAAAGTAGATGCAGACAAGTTACATAACGGAATCAAAGATACAATGGATCATCTTCAGATCAGCCAGGCACATTTTGTGGGCCTGTCCATGGGCACGATCGTGATCGTTAATTTCGCAGTATGTCATCCGGAATATGTGAAAACCATTATTCTCGGAGGTTCCTCGCTGAAACTGAGCGGAATCTACAAAGGAGCCGTTATTCTGGCCAACAAGATAAAGAGACACGTTCCGTACGAATTCCTGTACAAGTTTTTCGCGTGGTTTATGATGCCGAGTAAATCACACAAAAAGTCCAGACTGATCTTTTTGCGTGAGGTTGTAAAGCTGAAAAAAGAGACCATGTATGCCTGGATCGAGTATGTGCAGTTTACCCTGCATCCGGAGCAGATCTTAACCAGGCTGGAAGCTCTGGGAAAGAAGATCCTGTTTATTTCCGGCGACGAAGATCATTGTTTTCTGGATGATGCCAAAGCATTGGCGAGAAAGATGAGAAATACAGAGATCCGGATCATTGAGAAGTGCGGTCATATCTGTTCCATTGAAAAATGGAGTGTATTTAACCGCATTGTACTGGATTTCTTGTCCGGCAATGTTGCAAATATGAAAATCGCAGGTTCAAATTAAAAAAGTTTTGAAAAAACCTTGCAAAATCAAGGATTTCCTAATAGAATAAGAGCGTAACAGATGAGGGAGCAGCAGTGCCCCCTCTTTTGCAGCGCAAAAAAGTAACATGGAAATGAAACAGGCCGGCCGGTTTGGTGCGGCGGATACACAAAAAGGAGATTTCATAAAATGATCAGTGCTAATGGTGTAACACTTCGTGTGGGCAAAAAAGCATTATTTGAAGATGTAAACATCAAGTTTACAGAAGGTAACTGTTATGGACTTATTGGTGCCAACGGTGCCGGTAAATCTACATTTTTAAAAATCCTGTCCGGAAAACTGGAGCCGACAAATGGTGATATCGTGATCACACCGGGCCAGCGTCTTTCCTTCTTACAGCAGGACCACTTCAAGTACGACGAATACTCTGTACTTGATACAGTAATCATGGGTAACCAGCGTCTTTACGACATCATGAAAGAAAAAGACGCGATCTACATGAAAGAAGAGTTCACTGACGAGGACGGTATCAAAGCCGCTGAGTTAGAGGGTGAATTCGCAACATTAAACGGTTGGGAAGCAGAGTCCGATGCTGAGAACTTATTAAACGGTCTTGGCGTTGAGACAGAGCACCACTACAAATTAGTAAAAGATTTAACAGGTCCGCAGAAGGTCAAAGTTCTTCTTGCACAGGCATTATTCGGCAACCCGGATATCCTGCTCCTCGACGAGCCGACTAACCATCTTGACCTTGACGCGATCGCATGGTTAGAGGAGTTCCTGATCAACTTCGAGAACACAGTTATCGTCGTATCCCATGACCGTTATTTCTTAAATAAAGTATGTACACATATCGCAGATATTGACTACGGCAAGATCCAGCTTTACGCAGGTAACTACGACTTCTGGTACGAGTCCAGCCAGCTTATGATCAAGCAGATGAAGGAAGCAAACAGAAAGAAAGAAGAGAAGATCAAAGAGTTACAGGAGTTCATCCAGAGATTCTCTGCGAACGCTTCCAAGTCCAAACAGGCGACTTCCAGAAAACGTGCTCTTGAGAAGATCGAGCTTGACGAGATCAAACCGTCCAGCAGAAAATATCCGTACATTGACTTCCGCCCGTTCCGTGAGATCGGTAACGAAGTTCTTACTGTTGAGGGTCTTACAAAGACAATCGACGGTGTAAAGGTTCTCGACAACATCTCCTTCATCCTCAACCGTGAGGACAAGGTTGCTCTTGTTGGACCGAACGAGCTTGCAAAGACAACTCTCTTCAAGATCCTTGCAGGCGAGATGGAGCCGGATGCAGGTTCCTACAAATGGGGTCTTACAACAACTCAGGCTTACTTCCCGAAGGACAACAGCCATGAGTTCGCAGGCGATGATATCATCGTAGACTGGTTAACACAGTACTCTCCGGAGAAGGACGTAACTTACGTTCGTGGCTTCCTTGGAAGAATGCTGTTCGCAGGTGAAGACGGCGTGAAGAAAGTAAAAGTTCTCTCCGGTGGTGAGCGTGTACGCTGCATGCTTTCCAAGATGATGATCTCCGGTGCGAACGTTCTCATGTTCGACGAGCCGACTGACCACCTTGACATGGAGTCCATCACAGCGCTCAACAACGGTATGAAGAAATTCCCGGGCGTTATGATCTTCTCCTCCCGTGACCATCAGGTTGTAGAGACAACTGCAAACCGTATCATGGAGATCATAAACGGTCAGTTAGTTGACAAGATCACAACATATGACGAATACCTTGCAAGCGATGAAATGGCTAGAAAGAGATTCACATATACTGTTTCCGAGCTTCAGGAAAGCGACAACTAATTATTTGTATGATAGAACTGCTTCATATGTCACATTTGTGGCGTATGGAGCAGTTTTTTGCATATTTTCATTGCCCAACCGTCGATAAATTGGTAAAATAGACACAGATTGATTTTCGAAAACGGAGGTAACGTATGCTTAAAATTGAGCATTTGACAAAGTACTACGGCGAGAAACTTGCGGTAGACGATCTGTCTCTTCATATCAAAAAAGGTGAAATTTTTGGTTTTATCGGTCACAACGGTGCAGGTAAGACAACCACGATCAAGGCTGTGTGCGGTATCCACAACTTTGAGGAGGGTTCCATTTTCGTGGATGGCATTTCTGTAAAGGAAAACGCGATCGCGTGCAAACAAAAGATCGCGTACATTCCGGATAACCCGGAGCTTTATGAGTATATGACCGGTTATCAGTATCTGAAGTTTGTAGGTGATATTTTCCAGGTAGAGGCAGCGGTTCGCTGGCCGAATATCCAGAAGTATGCAGAACTGTTCGGGCTTTGGGATGATCTGGCGCAGCCGATCTCTTCCTATTCCCACGGTATGAAACAGAAACTGGCACTGATCGCAGCACTGATGCATGAGCCGCAGCTGATCATCATGGATGAGCCGTTTGTAGGTCTCGATCCGAAAGCCAGCTATACTCTGAAAACATTGATGCGTGAGATTTGTGATGAAGGAAAATCCATTTTCTTCTCCACACACGTTCTGGAAGTTGCGGAGAAACTTTGCGACAAGGTTGCGATCATCCGCGGCGGTAAACTGGTTCGTTCCGGAACGATGGAAGAAGTAAAGGGCGACGCATCTCTGGAAGACGTATTCATGGAACTGGAGGACAATCATGCTGATCACGCTGTTTAAAAAACAGGTTTCAGAGCTGCTTTCCAACATGCTGGGCGGTAAACCGTTAAAAGAAGGTTTTTTCTCCATCCGCATGATGATTTATCTGCTTCTGGGATTCTATTTGTTTATTTTAATGTTCCGTGTGTTCTACGGTATGGCTGCCAGCCTTTGCCAGCCATTGGTAGAAGCAGGAAATGACTGGATGTATTTTGCCCTGATGGGTATTATGGCGACCTTTATTGGTGTGTCCGGCAGCTTATTCACTGCAAACTCTACGATCTACCATGCAAGGGACAACGAGTTTTTACTGTCTCTTCCGATCCCGCAGTGGATGATCGTGTTTGTACGAATTGCAATGATCTACCTTGTGAGTGCTGTGTTTGAGATCATGGTTATGTTCCCGGCACTTTTGCTGTATTTCGTGATTGGTAAGGCACCGATCTGGGCGCTTGCCTTCCAGATGGTATGTGTACTGGTGATGCCGGTGATCGCTGTGGCAGTGGCCTGCCTGATCGGATGGCTGTCTGCAGTGATCAACTCCAAGATCCGCCAGCGTGCGATCTTCAGTGTATTTACATCCCTGGCATTTATCGGAGTTTTCTATTACGTATACTGGAACCTTTATAGTTATATCAACCTGATCATTGCCAATGCAGATGCAGTCGGCGGTGTAATGAGGATCGCATTGTTCCCGTTCTATCAGATGGGCCTTGCATCCGCAGGAAGTCCGATCGCATTTGTGATCTTCGTGGCGATGATGGCTGCGATCATGGCGATCGTTGTCAGCCTGGTTTCCTCTAACTTTGTGGAATTAGCGGCAAAAACACAGACGGTTGCGAAGCGAAAGATCAAAACAACGTCCGGAAAGACCAATTCTCTTTTCATGGCGCTTTATAAAAAAGAATTCCAGCGTTTCACATCCAGTACGATCAGTATGATGAGCTGCGGACTTGGTTCTGTTATGATGATCGCGATCGGTGTGACATGTATGTTTGCCGGCGAGTGGATCATTATCAACTTTATGGGAATGTCCAAAGGCCCGGATGAAAATCTTCCGTTGGTTGCCATGATGGTTGTCTGCATGATGGCTGCGATGAACACCATCACTGCAAGTTCCATTTCTCTGGAGGGAAAACATATATGGATGCTGAAAGTATTCCCAATCTCTCCGTGGCAGATTTTCAAAGCCAAGATTGCTGTACATGTGGTGATCACAGGTATTCCGGCGGTGTTCTGTACTGTGGCATTTGCAGTTGCGGGTAAAACAGATCTTATCACCATGCTTTATATGATCATTGCAGCATTGATCTTCGTATGCTTCTGTGCGATCGTTGGTTTACAGTGCAACCTGAGATTCCCGAACCTGAGCTGGACCAATGAGGCTCAGGCGGTAAAACAGAACATGAGCGTGATCATTGCAACCTTTGCACCGTGGGGCATGCTGATCATCCTCGCAGTTGTTTGTGCGATGATGCGTATCATGGGAGATCCGGTAACAAAATGTTTAACTGCTTCTATGGCGCTTGTTATGGCGGTAATGTGTTTACAGATCAACAGTCTTATGAAACGCGGAGCAGAGCGATTCATGGAATTATAAAAGCAAAAAGCACCTCGAGAGATTGAGGTGCTTTTTTAATGGAATTATTCCTGATTTGTAAAGATGTCTACGATCGCATCCATTCCTTCTCTCTTAAATGCGGAGCATACAAATACTTTCGCATTCGGAT
>JAFOCX010000185.1 GCA_017380975.1 Lachnospiraceae bacterium | reverse complement strand
CTTTTTGATCGCGATCGGTCTGATCCATTGGAATGAAAAGGGGAAAGAAACGCAGATTTGGAAGCGGATCCTGATCGGAATCACAACGATCGGCCTCGGATATATCGTGGGTATTCTTACTTTTGTAGATTATTACAATGCAGGCATTATGATGGTTCTAACCTTCTATTTTTTCAAGGGGAAAAAGTGGTGGAACTATTTGGGACAGCTGGTTTGCCTATGGTATATCAACTTCGAAATGCTTGGAGGATTACAGTACGAGATGGTTCTGTTTGGTCAAACGTATTTCTTTACGAGACAGGGGCTGGCACTGCTGGCATTGATCCCGATTTGGCTGTATCGAGGAAAACAAGGGTATCACAGCAAGGCTTTGCAGTATGGGTATTATGCATTTTATCCGCTGCATCTGCTGATCTTGGGACTTTTGAAGTTTTTGTAAATATTGTTTCGGACTCGAGTATATCGATTTTCTACTTGTAAGCAAAAGGCATTCACACTATAATAGGGATAAGTTATAATTGGAATGCAGGACATAATTTTTAAGAAAAGAGGACATAGGATGAACGCATTACAGGAAAAAATCTTAAAAGATGGTATTGTAAAGCAGGGGAATATTTTAAAAGTTGACAGTTTTTTAAATCACCAGATGGATGTGGAACTGTTTAATGAGATGGGCAAAGAGTGGAAAAAACGCTTTGAAGGAAAGAAGATAGATAAGATTCTTACCATTGAAGCATCCGGCATCGCGATCGCATGTATCGCAGCTCAGCACTTTGGTGTCCCGGTTGTATTTGCCAAGAAGGCCAAAAGTGTGAATCTGGATGGTGAAATGTATACCGCGGAAGTCGAATCCTTTACACATAAGAATAAAAATACAGTGATTGTTTCCAAGAAATTTATTTCTGAGGGAGAAGGAATCTTGATCATCGATGATTTCCTGGCAAACGGCTGTGCACTTCAGGGACTGATCCACATTGTACAGGCGGCGGGTGCCCACGTTGAGGGAATCGGTATCGCCATTGAGAAAGGCTTCCAGGCAGGCGGAAGGATGATCCGTAATATGGGATATCAGTTAGAGTCCCTGGCGATCATTGATGCCATGGATTGGGAGACCGGAACAATTACATTCAGAGAGTAAAAATCTATTGACTAATGTTGATGGAATGATATAATAATAGTAACTATTCTCACATCGAAATGTATTATTGAGATGGAAGACAGGGTTACACGAAAGAAATATGGTGAAGCTGTGTCTTTTTGAGATACAGCTTTTTTCTGTTTTATAAACGTACACGGGAGGGAATCGGCATGGAAACAAGAGTGGCAGTTATGAGTATTATCGTGGAAGATCCGGAATCCGTGCAGGCGATGAATGAATTGCTGCACCAGTACGGAGATTATGTGATCGGAAGAATGGGAATTCCTTATCGAAAAAAGGGCATTAACATTATCAGTATCGCGCTGGATGCTCCGCAGGATGCGATCAGTGCATTATCCGGAAAGATCGGAAAGTTAGCAGGTGTAAGTTCAAAAGTAGCATATTCAAATACAGGTAAGAAATAACAGACAGAATGTGAGGATGAACAGATGATTAAAATTGCAGTATACGGAAAAGGCGGAATCGGAAAATCTACAACAGTTTCCAACGTGTCCGCGGCGCTCAGTGAGATGGGATATAAGGTAATGCAGATCGGTTGTGATCCAAAAGCAGATTCGACTGTGAATCTTCACGGAAAAGAGAATGTGGAGACAGTTCTGGAACTGGTTCGCACAAAGAAGAATAGTTTTACTCTGGATGATATGGTAACGGAAGGTTACGGCGGAGTGATCTGTGTGGAAGCAGGCGGACCGACTCCGGGACTTGGATGCGCAGGCAGAGGTATCATTGCAGCCCTTGAAAAGTTAGCGGAAAAAGGCGCTTACGATGTTTATAAGCCGGATGTGGTATTTTACGATGTTCTCGGCGACGTAGTCTGCGGCGGCTTTTCCATGCCGATGCGCGGCGGATATGCAGACAAAGTATTTGTTGTTACATCCGGAGAGAATATGGCGATCCATGCGGCTGCTAACATTGCGATGGCGGTGGAAGGCTTTAAAGGCCGTGGTTATGCGGAGCTTGGCGGCGTGATCCTGAACCGCAGAAATGTAAAGAATGAAGATGCAAAGGTTGCAGAATTGGCAGAAGATATCCAGTCCGAAGTGATCGCTTCTTTGAGCCGCAGTGATCTGGTTCAGGAAGCGGAAGAAATGAAAAAGACGGTCATCGAAGCATTTCCGGACAGCGAGATGGCGCAGGAATACAGGGAACTGGCAAAGACATTGTTGAAGATTTGTGGGGTGGATGCATGTTAAAACGAGTAGGTGGAGAGATCAATCCTCGCGGTGCGGAAGTTGCGATCCGAGATGCGAGTTTTCCGGCACCGTTTGCTTCCGGCCTGGAGTATGCGACTCCTGCCAGAGGAACTTGGAATATTGTACATACGGGTATGCTGATCCCGGAAGCACATGAAATCTTTGTCTGTGCAGCCGGATGTCTTCGCGGCGTTGTTTTGACCGCAGCAGAGCTTCATGCAGAACATCGCTTTTCCACAGTTGCCGTCCGTGAACACAATCTTCTGGACGGCGATATGGAGGAGCTGGTGATCGAGGGCGTCAGTGAGATCATTGAAAAGCTTCCGAAACGCCCGCCGGCGGTTTTGGTGTATACCAGCTGTATCCATCATTTTGCCGGCTGTGATCTGGACATGATCTACCGTGAACTGCGCGAACGTTTTCCGGAGATCGATTTTACAGATTGTTATATGAACCCGATCATGAGAAAGAGTGGCCTGACACCGGACCAGATCATGAGAAGCCGTCTGTATGCACTCTTAAAGGAACGAGAGAAAAACGAACATGCAGTGGCGATCATCGGAAATGATCTTCCGACTTGTGAGGAAAGCGAACTGTATCAGTATTTAAAGGAGCAGGGATT
>JAFOCX010000022.1 GCA_017380975.1 Lachnospiraceae bacterium | reverse complement strand
TGGACTCTTTTGTAACCATTTTATAACGCTCGCCTGCAAGAACGTTTAATACAGCCTGTGTACCAACGATCTGAGAGGACGGAGTTACAAGCGGCGGCTCACCAAAGTCTTTTCTTACTCTCGGGATCTCCTCAAGTACTTCACGGTACTTGTTGGACTGACCAGCCTCTTTTAACTGGCTTACAAGGTTGGAAAGCATACCACCCGGTACCTGGTACTGAAGTGTCTTGATGTTAACGCCCATAACCTTCGGATCGAGAAGACCGCTCTTAAGAGCTTCCTCACGAAGTGGTGTGAAGTAATCAGCGATCTCAGCAAGAAGGTTCTGATCGAAGCCCGGATCGTAGATTGTTCCACGGAATGTCTCTGCCATAACCTCTGTAGCCGGCTGGGATGTACCAAGAGCTAACGGAGACATAGCACAGTCGATGATCTCACAGCCTGCTTCAACAGCCTTTAAGTAAGTCATGGAAGCAACACCGGATGTGTAATGTGTATGAAGGTCGATCGGAAGTTTTGTACCTTCTTTAAGAGCTCTTACAAGCTCATCAGCCTTATACGGTGTAAGAAGACCAGCCATATCTTTGATACAGATGGAGTGACAGCCCATTTCCTCGAGTTCACGAGCAATGTTCTTCCAGTAGTCAAGTGTGTAAGCATCACCAAGTGTGTAGGATAATGCTACCTGTACATGACCGCCTTCTTTGTTTGTAGCGTCAACTGCTGTCTTAAGGTTTCTTAAATCGTTTAAGCAGTCGAAGATACGGATGATATCGATACCGTTTGCAAGGGACTTCTGTACGAAGTACTCTACAACGTCATCAGAGTAGTGGTTGTAACCAAGAATGTTCTGACCACGGAATAACATCTGTAATTTTGTATTCTTGAAACCATCTCTTAATTTTCTAAGTCTCTCCCACGGATCTTCTTTTAAGAAACGAAGGGAAGCATCGAAAGTAGCACCGCCCCAGCACTCTACAGCATGGTAGCCTACTTTATCCATCTTTTCGATGATCGGGAGCATCTGCTCTGTAGACATTCTAGTAGCAAGTAAGGACTGGTGAGCATCACGAAGGACTGTCTCAACAATCTTAACCGGCTTTTTCTGCATCTCTGCCATTTTATATTCCTCCTAGATTGAAACAATAACGGTCAACAGTGCTCCTCAGGAGTCCTGAGGAGTCCTGTATTATAGTTCTTATACGCCGAAAATAGCCATGAATGTACCGGCAGCAACGGCTGTACCGATAACACCTGCAACGTTCGGGCCCATCGCGTGCATGAGAAGGAAGTTTGTCGGATCTGCCTCAGAACCAACCTTCTGGGATACACGAGCTGCCATCGGAACCGCAGATACACCAGCAGAACCGATAAGCGGGTTAACTTTTCCGCCAGTCATCTTGCACATGATCTTACCGAAAAGAACACCTGCAGCTGTACCGAAACAGAAAGCAATAAGACCAAGAGCAACGATCTTCAGTGTTGTAACTTTTAAGAACGCCTCAGCACTTGTTGTAGCACCTACGGAAAGACCGAGTACGATAACTACGATGTACATAAGAGCGTTGGAAGCTGTCTCCTGAAGCTGTTTAACAACGCCACACTCACGGAAGAGGTTACCAACCATAAGCATACCAACGAGCGGAGCTGTTGTCGGAAGAATCATACATACGATGATTGTTACGATGATCGGGAATAAGATCTTCTCCAGTTTGGATACCGGACGAAGCTGTTCCATTTTGATCTTTCTCTCAGCTTCAGTTGTGAATGCCTTCATGATCGGCGGCTGGATAACCGGAACGAGAGCCATGTAAGAATAAGCAGCAACGGCGATCGGACCCATGAACTCTGTCTGGCCAAGTTTACCAGCAAGGAAGATGGATGTCGGGCCGTCAGCACCACCAATGATGGAGATAGCTGCAGCAGCCTTGTCGTTGAAGCCCATGAAAATAGCCATAAAGTAAGCAGCGTAGATACCGAACTGAGCAGCCGCACCTAAGAGGAAGCTCTTCGGGTTCGCGATAAGCGGACCGAAGTCAGTCATCGCACCTACACCCATGAAGATCAGGGACGGTAAGATACTCCACTCATCGAGTAAGTAGAAGTACCAGAGAAGTCCACCGACACCATTAGCAGAATCTTCTGCATGAATCATAATATCCGGATAGATATTAACAAGCAGCATACCAAAAGAGATCGGTACAAGAAGTAACGGCTCGAAACCTTTACCAATAGCAAGGTATAAGAAGAAACATGCTACGGCAATCATGATAAGGTTGCCTGTTGTAAGGTTCAGGAATGCTGTCTGCTGAAGAAGATTCGAAAGAGTGTTAACAATATAATCCATATTTATCCCTCCATGTGGAATCTGTTTTCAGCAAATAATTAGTTCATTGTAGCGAGTGTTGCACCCGGCTCTACGGAATCACCTGTGTTAACGTTGATTGTTGCGATTGTACCATCCTGCGGAGCTACGATCTCGTTTTCCATCTTCATAGCCTCAAGAATAAGAACAACCTGGCCTTTCTTAACAGCCTGACCAGCGGAAGCTTTAACGCCAAGGATCTTACCCGGCATCGGAGCTGTGATAGCTACTGCGCCTGCTGCGCCAGCCGGTGCTGCCGGAGCTGCTGCCGGTGCCGGAGCCGGTGCTGCCTTCGGAGCTGCTTTCGGTGCTGCCTTCGGAGCTGCTGCCGGTGCGGAAGCTGCGCCTGTGAAACCTTCTTCAACTGTTACTTCATAAACATTACCATTAACTGTGATTGTATAATTTTTCATTGTTTAATTCCTCCTGAAATGATAGGTTCTTCTTATTTCCAGCTACGATTGGATACACGTTTGATGGAACGAACCACAAGTCCGTTTGCAGATGTCTTGCCTTCAGATGCTGCAATTGCTGCTGCGATAACAGAGATAAGCTCTGTATCGTCTACATACTCCTCTTCCTCTACAACCGGAGCTGCCACAGGAGCCGGAGCTGCTGCCGGTGCCGGAGCCGGTGCCGGAGCATTCTTCGCTTTCATCTTTGCCTCAAATACGCTGATGTATTTGAACATGCCGATTACCCAGCTGATGAAAATCAGAACTACGAATACAACGCCCATACCCATAAGAGTATTCATGCCGGCTTTTGCCATCTTTTCGCCGGTTGTATAATCCGGAGAGAAGGAAACACCCTGAATTGTAGTAAACTCTTCGTCTACCATAAGAGTCATCTCCATGTTTCTCAGTTCATATACAGCGTTGATTCTTGCAATATAACCTTCGTCGCCTAATGTTACTGTTGCTGTCTCATAGGAAACGAGAGCACCAAGGTCACCCTTCACGGATTCCCAGGATTTGAATGCTGTTTCCATTGTGTAATCTTTACTCTTTGTAGCAGCTGCCATCTGTGTAGCCAGATCTTCATCAGTCATCTCGCTGAATGCATTGATGTAGTTCTCAGCGAGCATCTGCATGTTGGATACAGCCTCTGCCTCAAGCTCAACCACAGCATCGCCGGAACCGGAACAAGCAGTCAGAGCAAACAGACATAAGCTCATGCAAAGAGCAAGCCAGATTCTCTTAATATTTTTCATATATCTGCCACCTCGTATTAGATTGTGCCGTGTTTCTTGGACGGACGATCCTCTCTCTTTGTGAACAGCATCTCGAATGCTGCAACTACACGCTGTCTTGTCTCGTCAGCTTTGATGATATCATCAACATAGCCTCTTCTTGCTGCTGCCATAGCGCTTGCCTGCATAGCTGTATACTCAGCTGCCTTCTCAGCGATGAGAGCTGCCGGATCCTGGGACTCAGCGATCTCTTTTGCGTACATGATCTTAACAGCCGGTGTAGCATCCATCATACCGATAGAAGCGTTCTCCCAAGCGTAAACGATATCAGCGCCGATGGATTTGCTGTTCATAGCAAGACCTGCTGTACCGAATGCTGTACCGCATACTACTGTTACTTTCGGAACACTTGCGTTAGCAAATGCTGCTGTTAACTTAGCTGCTGCTCTTGCGATCTTCTTCTCGTTCATAGCGCAGTTCTTGTAACCGTTAACGTTTACAAGTGTGAGAACCGGAATCTCGAAAGCGTCACAGAAGTTTACGAAATCAGCTGCTTTCTCACAAGCTGTAGCTGTTAAACCGCTGTCGTAAGTAGCAACTTTCTCGCCGTCAACGTAGGACTCTGTTCTGTTAGCAACACAGCCTACTGTAGCACCGTTTAAACGGATGAAAGCTGTAACCATGCTCGGAGCATAATCTTTCTTCATCTCAAGAATGAAGTTGTCATCGGAGATCATTGCAAGTGCAAGAGCTGTATCGCCTGTGCAAGCCTCGATGCCTTCGCACATTCTGTTGAGGTCATCAGCACACTCATCGTAGGACATATCATCCTCGTTGTTTGCCGGAAGAATGGAAACAAGTGTGTGGATCTCAGCGAGGATCTCTTCCTCTGTGCCTGTAGCGCATACATTGCCGGATTCCTCAGCCTGGAATTTTGCTGTGGAGTTGTCTGCTTTGTTCTCTACGATCGCGTTCGGAGCGTTTACGAATAATTTTGCTTTGTCTTCCATGTAAGTGAAGTCTGCCATAGCAGAAGCCACTGCCATACCGCCGCCGCAGTTACCGAAAACTGCCTGGATCTGCGGGATAACGCCGGAAGCCATAGTCTGGCAAGCATAAAGTTTGCCGAAACCGTCAAGAGCATCCATACCTTCCTGAAGTCTTAAACCTGCGCAGTCGATGAGACCGATCACCGGAGCGCCCATCTTCATAGCCATAGCGTAGATGTTCTCGATCTTCTTTGCGTGCATTTCACCTACAGAACCACCCATTACTGCTGCGTTCTGGCTGTAAACGTATACAAGAGCTCCCTCAATTGTACCGTAACCAGTAACAACACCGTCAGCAGGTGTTTCCTGAGCCTGCATGTTGAAGTCTGTGCTTCTGGCAGTCATGTACGCACCAACTTCTACGAAGCTGTTCTCATCAAGCAATAAGTTGATTCTGTTCATTGCTGAATTAGTCATTTTGCTGTCCTCCATTAATAATATTGAAAATTGACGAAAACCAAATTTCTGCCGTATATAATCATACTCTGTATACATGCAAATTTCAAGTCATTTTTGGACGAAAAAGGAAAAATTGTATTGATACAAATACAAAACGGCCGCGAGTTATTTTTCTTTCGCGACCGTCCGTTTTTTCTTTAATTATTTAAGTGGTTTTATTCGTATTTCTTTGTCATGGTAAATCCGCGTCCGCGCACCTCTCCGACCTGGTTTACGATCATAAATGCATTCTCGTCGATCTCCATAACAATGTCATTTATCTTGGAAAGCTCACGTCCGGATACGATGGAAAGGATCGCCATGGATTTCTGTCTGGAATGTCCGCCTTCCATATTAAGAAGGGTTGTACCGCGGTCCATTTTTTCCTGGATCGCTCTGCTGATCTCCTCATATTTTGCACTGAAGATCTTCACCTGGATCTGTTTGGATCCCATCATCAGAACTTTATCCAGAACCATTGTGTAAACCATAACCATGATCAGTGCATAAAGAATACGCTCTTTGTCACCGAACGGCATCTGACCGACCAGGATCACTGCGTCAAAGAAATACATGGATGCAGAGACCGGAATACTGAAACGTTTCTTTAATACAAGCGGCGGAATATCCATACCGCCGGTAGAAGCTCCGGCTTTGATTACAATACCAAGAGAGAAACCGATGATGATACCGGAAAAGATCGCACAGAGCATCGGATCCTGCGTGATCACCATATCGCCCACTACTGCAATGGCCACATCTAAGATCACCGGATAATAAAAGGTTGCAACCAGTGTAGTAAGTGCAAATGTTTTGCCAAGTTCAAGAAAGCCAAGACCAAACATTAACACATTGAACACCGCAACAAATGTGGAGATCGGAATTCCCCAGAGTCTCTGTGCGAGTAATGCTATACCTGTTGTTCCCGCTGCGATCATATCGGTCGGAAGTACAAACACTGCCAGGCCAAATGCATAAATCGTAAGTCCCACGATGATAATACTTACCTGTTTGATCAACTTACTAACATTCTTGTCTTTTTCTGTCATAGTTCCCATGATTCATTTTCCGGCTATTTTTCTGCCGGTACTCCTTCCTTATTATATTATGTTTTGCTATTTCGCTTTTTTGCTAGCGCTTTAGCATAAAAAATTGCATACAAAAAGGGCGGATTCACCGCCCTTCCCTGAATCGATTGCGATTATAGCGCTTCAAAGCGCGAATGTCAATCATGGTTTTTTAAAATCATTGTTCTTTTTCCGATAATCATTCGATCATCCGGCGTA
>JAFOCX010000184.1 GCA_017380975.1 Lachnospiraceae bacterium | reverse complement strand
TGCTTCTACGATCCGTATCGGTTCCTTATCCCTTGAGTTAGAAGAACTTCGTTCCAACGTAGTAGGCGCGAAGCTTGGTCAGGAAGCAATTGCAACAAGCTTAAAGGCAGCAGCGATCGGTATCGCATTAGTTTGTATATTCATGATCGCGGTATACCGCATTCCGGGTCTTGCAGCAACACTTGCACTTGCGATCTATACAGGACTGATCATCATTTTACTTGCAGCATTTGAGATCACATTAACCCTTCCGGGTATTGCAGGTATTATTCTTTCTATCGGTATGGCGGTAGATGCGAACGTAATCATCTTCACACGTATTAAGGAAGAGATCGGTGTCGGAAAGACAGTGAAATCCGCGATCAAGACAGGTTTCCAGAAGGCTCTGTCTGCGATCGTTGACGGCAATATCACAACTCTTATCGCAGCAGCAGTTCTGTTCATGAAGGGCTCCGGTACAGTAAAGGGCTTTGCAACAACGCTTGCTCTTGGTATCGTGCTTTCTATGTTCACAGCACTCTTTGTTACAAAGTTTGCGCTGAATGCTCTTTATGAGGCTGGCTTCACAGATGCGAAGTTCTACGGTGTGAGAAAAGAGAAACCGGCAGTGAACTTCCTTGCAAAGAAACCGATCTGGTTCTCCGTTTCCGGTGTACTTCTTGCAGTAGGTATCGCAGCGATGGTGATGAACAAAGGTTCCATCGGCGGTGCATTTAATTACGGCCTTGATTTCAAGGGTGGTACATCCACTAACGTAACATTTAATGAAGAGATGTCCTTAGAGCGTATCTCTGAGGAAGTGGTTCCGGTTGTAGAAAGCATTACAAACAGTGCTGATACACAGACTCAGAAGGTTGCAGGAACAACAGAGGTTATCATTAAGACAAGAACTCTCGATGTGGAAGAGCGTCAGGCACTGGATGCAGCGCTTGTAGAAAACTTCGGAGTGGATGAAAATAAGATCATCGCAGAGAGTATCTCCGGTGCGATCAGTAATGAGATGAAGAACGATGCGATCGTTGCAACAGCGATTGCAACCGTATGTATGCTGATCTACATCTGGGTACGCTTTAAAAATATCTGCTTTGCAGCGAGTGCGGTATTGGCACTTGTGCATGACGTTGGTATCGTAATCGCATGCTACGCTATCGCGAAGTGGTCCATGGGTTCCACAGCGATCGCATGTCTTCTTACGATCGTTGGTTACTCCATCAACGCAACCATCGTTATCTTCGACCGTATCCGTGAACACATCCAGATGGAGCAGAAAGCTCACGGTATGCTGGTGACAGACCTGAAACAGGTGATCAACTTAAGTATTACAGAGACATTTACAAGAAGTATCAATACTTCTTTAACAACATTCGTAATGGTATTACTGCTGTACATCATGGGCGTATCCTCTATCCGTGAGTTTGCGCTTCCGCTGATGGCAGGTATCCTTTGCGGAACATATTCTTCCGTACTTCTTACAGGTGCAATGTTCTATGTAATGAGCAAAAACCAGAAGTTCGAAGTAGCGAAGGAAGAAGAGGAAGAGTGGAGACCATAAGATGGAAAAAATGAAATATCAGATCCAGACGAAAGATGGACGCGCCAAGAGAGCAACGGTAGAGACTGTTCACGGCACCATCCAGACTCCGGTATTCATGAATGTAGGTACAGTTGCAGCGATCAAAGGTGCCGTATCTACAGATGATCTGAGACAGATCGGAACTCAGGTAGAGCTCTCCAATACCTACCACCTGCACGTTCGTACCGGTGATAAACTGATCAAAGAAGTCGGAGGACTTCATAAATTCATGAACTGGGATCGTCCGATCCTGACAGATTCCGGCGGATTCCAGGTATTCTCCCTGGCAGGTATGCGCAAGATCAAAGAAGAAGGTGTATACTTCAGCTCCCATATTGATGGCCGCAAGATCTTCATGGGTCCGGAGGAGAGCATGCAGATCCAGTCCAACCTCGGTTCTACGATCGCGATGGCATTTGATGAATGTGCACCGCATCCGTGCACAAGAGAGTACATGGAGAACTCCGTAGCGAGAACAACACGCTGGCTGGAGCGCTGTAAGGTAGAGATGGAACGCCTGAACTCTTTACCGGATACGGTAAACCAGAAGCAGATGCTGTTCGGTATCAACCAGGGCGGCACATTTGAGGATATCCGTATTGAACATGCAAAGAAGATCGCAGAGATGGATCTCGACGGTTACGCATTAGGCGGACTCGCGGTTGGTGAAAGCCACGAAGAGATGTACCGCATTCTCGATGTGACTGTACCGCATCTTCCGGAGAATAAGCCGACTTACCTGATGGGTGTCGGCACACCGGCCAATATCCTGGAAGCGGTTGACCGTGGTGTGGATTTCTTTGACTGTGTATATCCGACAAGAAACGGCCGTCACGGTCACGTTTATACAAACTTCGGTAAGCTGAACCTGTTCAATGAACGTTTTGCAAAAGATATGCGCCCGATCGAAGAGGGATGTCAGTGTCCGGCTTGTCGTTCTTACAGCAGAGCTTACATCCGTCATCTTCTCAAAGCAAAAGAGATGTTGGGCATGAGACTGTGCGTACTGCACAACCTCTACTTCTACAACACGATGATGACTGAGATCCGCGAGGCGATCGACAACCATTGCTACGCAGAGTATAAAGCGAAAAAGCTTGCAGGAGTCGAAGGAAATTACAAAGACCGCTTTACGGAATAAGATTTTTCTGTTAAAATGAACGTTAGTGAAAATTGAGGAACACTGTTGTACAGGGTTCCGTAAGACAAGATACAGTCACGACTTAAGAAAGAGAGGAGTAACGAATATGAACAGCCCGGCATTTTGGATTGGTTATGTGGTTCTTATTTTTGCGTTCATGTACTTCATCGCAATCAAACCGCAGCAGAAAGAGAAGAAAAAAATGCAGGAATTAATGGCAAGCATTGCAGTAGGTGATACTGTACTTACTTCCAGCGGTTTCTATGGTGTTATTATCGATATGACAGACGATACTGTTATTGTTGAGTTTGGTAACAACAAAAACTGCCGTATTCCGATGCAGAAACAGGCAATCGTTCAGGTTGAGAAGCCGAACGCTTAATTGACTGAAAAAGAGAAATGAAAAGACCGGAAATGTTCTATCTGTAAGGAGGAGAATGTTTCCGGTTTTTTGCAAAGGGGATTTTGTATGCAATTAGCTTATTTGGGAATTGTATTCCTGGTTATCATTTTACTTCTGGCCAAGCGCCGTCCGTTGTACCAGGCAATTTTTGGCGGTCTTGTTGTAACGGTGGTTTTATTCCGCATTCCGCCGATGGAAATTTTGAATAATACGAAGAAGGTCTTTACTACATGGTCTTCCCTGTCTGTACTGATCTCTTTATACTTGATCACATTTCTTCAGCGAATGTTAGGTGCCCGTGATCAGATCAAACTGGCTCAGAAGGATCTGAATGGTCTGTTCCACAATCGTCGTGTCAATGCGGCAGCGGCTCCGGTATTTATCGGTCTGGTACCGTGTGCGGCAGCCATGATCCTTTGCGGAGACATCGTAAAGGAAGCTTCTGACGGCTATCTGGAGAAAAAAGAGCAAGCATTTGTGACCAGCTGGTTCCGTCATCTTCCGGAAAGCATCCTTCCTACATATTCCGGTGTTATCCTGATGACAACTCTGTCCGGAGTTCCGGTTTCGGAATTCATCGTGGGTATGATCATTCCGGGTCTGGTGCTGGCAGCGATCGGTTATTTCCCGTACTTACGCAGACTTCCGGTTGATCCGGGTACGCCGAAGAGTGAAAACCGACTGAAAGATGCGGTTAATCTGGTGGCGCATCTCTGGACGATTATCTTTATTCTGGTGCTGATCCTCGGATTTGGAGTACAGGTAGTTCCGGCTGTGCTTGTGACAATTGTGCTGTCTGTTTTCGTATATCGCTTCAAGGTCAATGAACTGACAGAATCTGCAAAGAGTGCCCTGGAAGTGAAGCTTCTGATGAACTCTTTCCTGGTACTGGTTCTGAAAGAATTCGTTGCCTACACAGGAATTCTGGAGACACTTCCGGACATGCTCTCTGCGCTTCCGATCCCGGCATTCATGGTGTTTGCGCTCCTGTTCTTTGCGGGAACGATGGTCAGCGGCAGCAGCGGAATCATTGCACTCGGCACTCCGCTCGCATTTGCGGCGCTGGACGGCGGTATGCCTCTGATGGTGCTTCTTATGTGTATGGTGCACGCAGCAAGCCAGATCTCTCCGATCCACGTTTGTCTGACGATTGCATCCGAGTATTACGGAATCTCTCTTGGTGAGCTGATCCGTAAGACAGTTCCGGCGGCATTGTTGTTTGCAGGACTGATGATCATTTATTATCTGGTGCTTTGCATGGTGGTATAAAAGAATAGAAAAATCGCGGACCGGCAGAGG
>JAFOCX010000183.1 GCA_017380975.1 Lachnospiraceae bacterium | reverse complement strand
GTCCGGCTGCTGAACGTGAGCCTTCAGATTGTCTTCCAGCTGGACCTCCATGTACTTGCGGATACGATCCTTTAATTCATCCTTCAGAACCGGGAACAGGATCTCCACACGACGGTCCAGGTTTCTCGGCATCCAGTCCGCACTGCCCATGTAGATTTCTTCACTGCCGCCGTTTTCGAAAATAAATACGCGTGCATGCTCTAAGAATTCACCGACGATGGAGCGAACCTCTATGTTTTCAGAAAGTCCCGGGATACCTGCTCTCAAAGAACAGATTCCGCGAACAACCAGACGGATCTTTACGCCTGCACAGGAAGCTTTGTAAAGAGCTGCGATGATGTCTTTATCACAAAGAGAGTTCATCTTTGCGATGATCGATGCCGGTTTTCCTGCCTCTGCATTCTTCGTCTCGCGCTCGATCAGTTTCAGGAACTTGTTGCGGAGCCACAGCGGAGCGACTGCCAGCATGTTCCAGTTGAGCGGTTCTGAATAACCGGACAGCATGTTGAACACCGCTGTCGCATCTTCACCGATCAGCGGATTGCAGGTCATGATTCCGCAGTCTGTATACAGTTTCGCTGTAGAATCATTGTAGTTGCCGGTACCGAGATGTACATAACGGCGGATACCGTCTTCTTCACGGCGAACCACCAGCGTGATCTTGGAATGGGTTTTTAAGCCAACCAGTCCGTAGATCACGTGACATCCGGCTTTCTCCAACATCTTCGCCCAGAGAATGTTATTCTCCTCATCGAATCGCGCTTTTAACTCTACAAGAACGGATACCTGCTTTCCATTGTCAGCCGCTTCTGCCAGAGCTGCAATGATCGGAGAATTACCACTGACACGATACAAGGTCTGCTTGATCGCCAGTACATCCGGATCCTTCGCTGCACGGCGGACAAAATCCACCACCGGATCGAAGGTCTCATACGGGTGCATCAGTAAAATGTCACCTTTTCGGATATTTGTAAAGATATCATCCTCATTCATCAATGCCGGAACCGGCTGTGGAGTATAACGCGGAGCTTTCAGATGATCGTATCCGGAAAGTCCGTACATCTTCATCAGGAATGTCAGATCCAGAGCACCCGGAATACAGAAAATATCCTCTTCATTCACTTCCAGTTCTTTTTTCAGGATCTTCAGAAGTCTCTTGTCTGCATTTTCTTCGATTTCCAGTCGGATTACCTCTCCCCACTGACGCTTCTTCAGCTGTTTCTTGATCTCCTCGAGAAGATCCATTGCCTCCTCTTCCTGCAGCACAAAGTCTGCATTTCTCATAATACGGAACGGATGGGAAGTGATAATATCGTAATTTAAGAATAACTGTTTCATGTTGCGCTCGATGATCTCCTCTAAAAGGATCACATGGCGCATCTCGTTTCCAACGGAGTCAACGGTAACCGGAAGTTCTACGATTCTCGCCAGTACAGACGGAACCTGTACCATGGCAAATTCCAGTTCTTCCTCTCCGCCCTTTTTCTGCAATAATGCTGCGATATTCAGAGTCTTATTGCGAACCAGTGGAAATGGTCTGGAAGAATCCACTGCCATCGGGGTCAGTACCGGATACACCTGCTCTTTAAAATAGCGGTCCACATACTCTCCCTGCTCTTTGGTCAGGTTTTCATGCTTCGTGATCACATCCAGTCCGTGATTCTCCAGTGCCGGGATCAGGGAGCGGTTGTAAATGCTGTACTGCTGATTGACCAGTTCGTGAGTGCGTTCACTGATCTTTTCCAGCTGCTCCGTCGGAGTCATTCCTGCAATATCCGGCTTTGTATAACCTGCATGCACCATGTCTTTTAACGATGCCACACGAACCATAAAGAATTCATCCAGGTTTGAAGCCGTAATGCTTAAAAATTTCATTCGGTCAAACAGAGGCGTGGTTTTGTCCTTCGCCTCGCCAAGAACACGGCAGTCGAATTCCAGCCAGCTCAGTTCTCTGTTTACATAATTCTTCGGATCTAAAAACTTGCTTTCATGCACTGCCATCACTTACACACTCCTTTTCCGTTTCAGGATCGGACGGATACCAAAAATCTCTTCGAAGAATGATGCCTTCTGCTCGAAGGAGATCGCATCCAAAGTCATATCGCCCGGATATGCGGTGCGAACCACCAGGTTTCCGTCTTTTACTTCCATCTTGCAGTCTTGTAATGTCTGCTTATGGGCACGGTCCATAGAATCCGCCAGACGCAGGATCGCGGTCAGTTTCGCGATCAGGATCGTTACATCTTTATGGCTTCCGTAAGAACCATTGATATTGTCCAGATTTGCCTCCATCTGAACCTGATTATAATCGAAATCTCGGATATTGTATCGCAGTACGTTTGCAATGATCTCACGCTCTAAGTGAGACAGTCCGATGATCTCTGTGGACATAATAATATTATAGGAACACTCGTTGGCATTGCGAACACTGATAAACTTTCCGCATGCATGAACAATAACCGCGATCTGGAGAAGCAGACGCTCTCTTCCGCCCATTCCATGATAACGCTTCATGGTATCGAAAATCTTTAACGCATAGACTTCTACCAGCTCCGCATGTGGAGTCTTACAGCGATATCGAACCGCCATATTTCTGGAGGTACTGATAATATCCGCATCAAAATTATGTTTCAGCTTGATCAGTTTATTGTCTGCCGCATATTCCGCAGCAATACCGTCGCAAAGTCGAATGCCCGGGATCCAGATTTCTTCCGCTCCGGTCATCTCCATAACCTGCTTATAAATAATCGCCGTCGGAAGCAGCATCCTTGCAGCCTCCGAGCTGAGGCCATATGTTTCTTCCATCTGGGTGCTCTGCCGATGATGATCGGCGTTGTTTCGGGCTGCTATTCCTCAATCTGCATCGCAGGTCCCCTCTGGGTTATGTGGCAGAAGCGCAAGGCGGCAAAGAAAGCGTCCAAGTAAACCAACAAAAGCAGCGGATTTCCGCTGCTTTTTTGTTTTCGGTGAAGCGCACTATAAAATATTTTCCGTTGTCGGGTACTCGCTGTCCTTGAGGGAGGCGAGTGCCCGTTTTGCTTTTTCACTCTCCGCAAAGTACAAATCGAGGCTTCCGTTTTCGATATAGCGTTGCATCTGTGCGAGACTCAGCCCCACGCCGTCCACGTAGTCGTGAATCAGGAGAGCGTCCACCTTCCACGCGATTTTGTTCCAGCGGTCGTTCATGTCGGCGCATAGGTTGAGAGCCTGTTCAAAATCATCCTTGCGCATGGAGGTGTCGATTTGTTCGATATCGTCACAGTAGGCGGTCACGTTGCGGCTGATGAAAAAGACCTCGGTCATAGACGCCGCAAGGCAGAGCATAATCAAAACAAGGGCAATGATAATCCGCTTCATGGCTCCTCCTTTTTGATGATCTGATAGGTTCCCGTATCGGTGAGCGTCATGAGAAAGACGTTTCGTAAGTCGGTATGTTTCTTCTTGAGAATTTTCCTGACTTCATTTTCGTCGCTGTGACAGAGCGAAAGACCGCTGCTGACGATCTGACCGTCGCTGACAACGACCGCCTCGGGACCGTCGTCGGGCATCTTGACGCCTAAATCCGACGCGTCGGGAACACGGTGCTCGGGCTTTTCCAGAACGCTCACCAAGCCGTTTGTCTCGACAACGCAGTATTGCACCTCGTCGAGAGAAAAGATATTCTGCTGTCGCAGCTGCGCGAACAAGTCC
>JAFOCX010000182.1 GCA_017380975.1 Lachnospiraceae bacterium | reverse complement strand
ATTTCAAGTGGGAGAAAAAAGACCATCCGCATCTTCTTGTGCTGCATGCGTCCAACCACAAGACCTCCAACACCATGCAGATCTGGAAGGACGTCCGTGCACAGATTGAAGATCAGGTGGAGATCCGGGAGATCAACCTGCGAAACGTAACATTGGAAGACTGCTCCGGATGTCCGTTTAAGATGTGTCTGCATTTTGGTGAACGAGGACAGTGTTTCTACGGAGGAGCGATCCAGGATGAGGTATATCCGGGTGTAAAATGGGCCGACGGAGTTCTGATGCTGTGTCCGAACTATAACGACGCACTTTCCGCCAATATGACTGCATTCATTAATCGTCTGACCGCGTTGTTCCGCACTCAGAGATTTTACGATAAGGCAATGTTTGCGATCATCGTATCCGGATACTCCGGAAGCGACCTGATCGCCGGTCAGCTGGTGACGGCTCTGAATATGAATAAGACATTTTATATGCCGGGAAATTTTTGTATGATGGAGACTGGAAATGCTCCGGGTTCTGCAATTCAGTCAGAAGGGATACACAATAGAATAAATTGTTTTGCAAGTCAAATAATTCGCACTTTAAAGCGGTAAAATACTAATTTTGTAAGGAAAAGACAAGGTAAAAGTTTAAAAAAATAAAAGAAGTCTGAATTGTTTGACTTGAAAATACTTTATTCGTGTAGTATAATAACGTTGTATCCGGAAAAATACAATTTTTCCAGAATCAAAAAAAGGAGGGAACTATTATGAAAAAGAATATTTCCAGATTAACAGCAGTAGCACTCAGTGCAGCAATGTTATTAACAGCATGCGGCGGTGGCAGCACACCGGCAGCAACAGAAGCAGCTAAGCAGGACACAGCAGCAGCTACAACAGCAGCGGCAGCAGCAGCTCCGAGCGGTGACGTTGCAAAATTAACAATGGGTACAGGTGGTACAACAGGTACATACTATGCGTTCGGCGGCGTTATCGCTAACGTTATCAATGGTAAAGATGCCGGCATCAACATCAACGTACAGTCCACAGGTGCTTCCAAAGCAAACATCTACCTCGTAAACGACGGTGAGGCTGACCTCGCTATCGTACAGAACGACGTTATGGACTACGGTTACAAGGGAACAGACCTTTTCGCAGAAGAAGGCGCAGCTAACCAGTTCGCTACAGTAGCAGCTCTTTACGCTGAGGTTTGCCAGGTTGTATCCACAAAAGATATCACATCCATCGAAGACTTAAAGGGTAAGAGAGTTTCCGTTGGTGACGCTGGTTCCGGCGTAGAGTTCAACGCTCGTCAGATCCTTGAAGCATACGACATCACTTTCGAAGATATCTCCGTTAACAACCTTGGTTTCGGTGATTCTTCCGACGCTTTAAAAGATGGTAAGATCGATGCATTCTTCTGTACAGCAGGTGCTCCGACAACAGCTATCGTAGAGCTTGCTACAACAAACGACATCAACCTTCTTGCAATCGACGATGAGCACGCTGCAAAACTTGCAGAGGCTTACCCGTTCTATACAACATACCCGATCCCGGGCGGTTCCTACAAAGGTGTTGACAACGACGTTCAGACAGTTGCTATCAAAGCTACTCTGATCGCTTCTCCGAAGCTCAGCGAGGACGTAGTTTACAACTTAACAAAAGCTATCTTCGAAAACAAAGAAGAGATCGCAGGCGCACATGCTAAGGGTGCAGAGCTCAGCACAGAGTACGCTACAACTGGTATCTCCGTTCCGTTCCATCCGGGTGCAGAGAAATACTTCAAAGAAGTAGGCGCTCTTAAATAATTCCTTTGAAACATAAGAAATTGAAACTTACAGCAATGGCTGCAATAATGGTTGTCGTTATTGCAGCCATTCTGGCCTTTACATATCGAAGCGGAGACTATCTTGTCTTAAGGAACGGAGACACGACTGAAGAATTTGCCCGCTTCCGTGTTTCAGAAGGGGATGAGTTTTCCGTAACTTTCATCCACTCCGTGAATCAATATCCTCTGACTGATGTATATGAGATCAGAGACAGTAAGATCTATGTGGTCCGCACGATCTACAACAACTTCGGTGCCGGCGTCCAGACCGAGATCGAGGAAGGGCAGACACTGGAAATCAATGAAAACGGAGAGATGGTCGTTTCCGGATTCGAACTGGAAATGCCATGGCTTTCGTACATCGTAGGCACGGTTTCAGACCATACGCTTACGTTACATGGGAAAGAAATCAGTTTAAGGGAGCTTTGCGGACGAAACAGTAAAGTTGCCTTTTCTGTAGAAACAAAATAATAAAAGGAGGGACTTGCAATGGCAAAAGAAAACTTAAAAGTCAACACAGCTCCGGCAGAAGATGCCTCTACAGGTTCTGCGGCAGATGTTGATGCCATTATGAAAAAGTATGACAGAGAGTCCAATACCCGTATTTGGGAAGGCAAACCGAAGATGATCATTGGCTACCTGTTAGCAGCATTTGCGGTTCTCATGCTTTACATGAACTTATTTGCGAACTGGGATGAGCGTGTAAGACGTTCTCTGTTCGTAGGTATTGTTATTATCCTTGTATTCCTGGTATATCCGGCGAAGAAAGGTACAACAAAAGTAAACCATGTTCCGATCTATGATATTATCCTGATGGTTCTCGGTAGTGGTGCATTCT
>JAFOCX010000181.1 GCA_017380975.1 Lachnospiraceae bacterium | reverse complement strand
TCGCGAAGCGCGTGAAGCTGGCGGATCTTGCTCATAATTCGGACGAGTCCAGATTCGCGGGATCGGAACATACGGCGGAGCAGCTTGCGTATTGGAGACAGAAATATTCGAAGGCGAAAGCGATTTTGCTGGAGTAAAGGAATGTGTACGGAGAGGAGCATTGTATGAAACAGAGACCAAATGTGATTTATATTCTGGCTGATGATATGGGCTATGGCGATATCTCGGCGTTAAATGAAAATTGTGCGTTTGAGACACCGAATTTCGATGCGATCGCGGAAAACGGCATCGCGTTTACGGACGCCCATGCAACCTCTGCGGTTTGCACACCGTCGCGTTACGGCATTTTAACCGGACGTTATAACTGGCGTTCCAGACTGAAATCCTACGTGCTCGGAGGTTATTCCAGTCCGATGATCGAACCGGACCAGAGTACGGTGGCATCAATGCTTCAGAAACATGGATATCGTACGGCTGCAATCGGAAAATGGCATCTGGGTATGGATTTTGCAAAGACCCCGGAGTTTTATGAGGTGCCGGATTTCGATGCATGTCAGGGCGTTGATTATGCCGGAAAGATTGAAAATTCACCGATTGCCTATGGATTTGATTATTACTATGGAATCAGCGGTTCTTTAGACATGCCTCCATATATTTATATCGAAAATGACAGATTTACCAGCCTTCCGGATCATGTGACAAAGGGAACCGGAAAGGGATATTTCAGAGAAGGACCGACGGCTCCGGGCTTTGTTCATGAGAATGTTCTGGACGAGCTGACGGATAAACTGTTAGAAAAGATCCTGGAATATAAGGAAGAGGAAAATCCGTTCTTCATATATTATGCAATGCCGGCTCCGCATACACCGATTCTTCCGGCAGAACAGTTCCGTGGGAAATCCGGAACGAATGAATACGGTGACTTTGTATTACACTGTGACGATGTGATCGGAAGGATCCGAAATAAGCTGCAGGAGTTGGGAATTCAGGACAATACAATCCTGATTTACACATCGGATAACGGATGTTCTCCGATGGCGAATTATCAGGAACTGTTGGCAGCAGGACACAATCCGAGTTATGTGTTCCGCGGAACAAAGGCGGATATCTATGAGGGCGGTCACAGAATCCCGCTGCTGGTAGAGTGGCCGGAGCGAATCCCGAAGGGGCAGCAGTGTGAACGAGTTGTGTGTCTTTCTGACCTGATGGCGACATTGGCGGAACTTCTGGAGATCGAGCTCGGAGAAGCGGATGCGGTTGACAGTGTCAGCAACCTTCCGCTCTGGTACGAACCGCAGAGTGAAGAAGTGCGAGAGGATCTTGTACATCAGAGCATTGATGGTTCATTGTCGATCCGAATCGGTCAGTACAAGCTGGAAATGTGTCCGGGTTCCGGAGGATGGTCGGATCCGAAGCCGGGACAGGAACCGGAGGATGCTCCGAGATTCCAGTTATATGATCTGTCTGAAGATATTGGAGAAAAGAAGAATATCATCGAGGAACATCCGGAACTTGCAAAGCGTATGCGAAAGATCCTGAAGGAACATGTTCGAAACGGCCGCAGTACGCCGGGTGCACCACAGAAGAACACAGATGATCATGTTTGGGAAACTGTGAAGTGGCTGCTGGAAGAGGACTAGATAACTTGCATTTGTCAGTGAAAATCTGTACAATAGGAATAGTTATGATAAATCATAAAAAGTACGACATATTAATATAGAAAGGGCAGTGACTTATGGCAAATCAGACAGACAAGAAAACGTTGGTAATTGGTCACCGTAATCCGGATACAGACTCAATTTGTTCTGCCATCTGTTATGCAAACTTGAAACACCAGCTGACAGGTCAGGAATATGAGCCATGCCGTGCAGGCAGCGTAAATCCGGAAACCGAATTTGTTTTAGATTATTTTCAGGCAGATGCGCCGCGTCTGGTCGAAAATGTTAAAACACAGGTAAAGGATATCGAGATCCGCAAGACAAAGGGTGCAGATCACGGAATTTCTCTGAAGACCGCATGGGAGAGAATGCGTGAAGAGAAGATCGTTACACTTCCGTGTGTGACAGAGGATGGTGTGCTGGAAGGTGTTATCACGATCAGTGATATTACCATGGCATATATGAATCTTCACGACAGCAGCATCATGTCCAAAGCAAAGACAAAGTATGCGAACATTCTGGAGTGTCTGGAAGGTACGATCGTTGTCGGCGATGCGGAGGATTATTTTGACAAAGGTAAAGTTCTGATCGCAGCAGCGAATCCGGACTTGATGGAGACATATATTGAGAAGAATGACCTTGTAATTCTCGGAAACCGTTATGAGGCACAGCTTTGTGCGATCGAGATGGAGGCAGGCTGTATTATCGTTGGTGAGGGTGCAGGTGTTTCCAGAACGATCCGCAAATTGGCACAGGACCGCGGATGTACGGTAATCTCCACTCCGCATGACACATATACGATCGCTCGTCTGATCAACCAGTCTATGCCGATCAGTTATTTTATGACAAAAGAGGGAATCACATCTTTCTCAGAAGATGATTTCCTGGAGGATATCCGTGATATTATGGCGAGCAAGCGTTATCGTGATTTCCCGATTCT
>JAFOCX010000180.1 GCA_017380975.1 Lachnospiraceae bacterium | reverse complement strand
TTCGAGACGTTGTTGACTTGCAGAACTGCCATTAGGACCTCCTGTGGTTACTGTGGTAAAAATTCATTCGTAAATCCGCTGTTCAACGGAACTTCGGATTCGGTCAGTTCGTTTTCATTGACCCAGCTGTAGAAGTTGTTCCAGCGATCGGAATCGATGAAGCCCCAGTACGGAGCATCCGCCTGATACTGGTCGGCCAGATAGTTCTGGCTGGCAAGAACCAGTTCTTTATCCAGTTCCGGAGCAGCTGCGACTAAAATATCAGCCGCTTCCGTCGGGTTTTCCATAGCGAATTCATAACCTTTGCTTACTGCGGAAAGGAATGCTTTTGCTGTATCCGGATGTTTCTCAAGGAACTGATTATTGGAGATTAGAACCGGAGTATAGTAGTCAAAGACCGGATCAATATCCGCAAATGCGAAGTAGTCGGTCTCCAGTTTCTCTAACTCGGTTTTTACACCTGCCCATGCGTAGAAAATCCAGATGGAGTCTACAGAGTTGGAACGTAATGCGGAAACTTCGTCAGTTACGGTACTCGGGATCAACTCAAGTTTTTCATAGTCGCCGCCGTCGGCTTCGATGATGTGCTGAATGGTAGCCAGTTCGATGCCGCCATTCCATGTGGCATAACTGTGGTTTTCCATTCCCTTCGGACGGTCCATGCCTTCCCCTTTGCGGGAAATGATTCCGGAAGTGTTGTGCTGGATCACGGATGCAACCGCTGTTACCGGGAGTGCAGTATCCGCTTCCAACGCCGGAGCCAGAGAATCCTGGAAGGATACGCCGAATTCCGCTTTTCCGGAAGCAACGAGAACAACCGCACCGTCTTCCGGAGGCTGAACGATCTCGACATCCAGTCCGGCTTCTTCAAAATAACCTTTGGACTGAGCCACGTAGAGACCGGTATGGTTGGTGTTCGGTGTCCAGTCGAGGACAAAAGTGATCTTTTCTAAATCTTTCTTTGCAGATGTTGTATTTTCAGCAGCTCCGTTTGCACCGCCGCAGGCAGTCATTGTAAGAGCAACCGAAGCAGCGAGCATGGCTGCAAGGATTCTTTTCTTCATAAATTATTCTCCTTTTTCCCAAGGCATGCACTTTTTCTGCATGAGATCCACACCCTTCATCAGCAGAAGGCTGATAATTGAGATCAGGAAAATGACAGCGAACATTTTGTCAAATGCAAACGCTTTTTTCACACGGGTCATATAAACACCGAGTCCGCCAAAACCGCCCAGCCATTCGGAGATCACGGCGCCGACCACTGCGTAAGAAGCAGAGATGCGGAGACCGGAGAAGAACTGGGACATAGCACCCGGAAGTTTAATATGAGAGAAAATCTGCCATCTGCCGGCGCCCATGGCACGAAGCAGGCTGATGGAATCCGGATCGACAGAGCGGAAACCATTTAACAGACCGATGGTGATCGGGAAAAACGTTGTAATGACAATTAAGATAACCTTCGGAGTCATCTCGTAACCGAACCACAGAACAAGGAGCGGAGCGATCGCTACCGTCGGGATGGTCTGGGTCAGTACGATCAGTGGATAACATGCTTTATAAAGCGGATCAAACTGGTCCATGAGCACCGCCATCACAAAACCGAGGAGGATTCCAAGGGCGAGACCCAGGAATGCCTCTGTCAGTGTGATCACAGAATGCTCCATCAACATCGGAAATTCGGAAATGAACGCCTGCACCACCTGAATCGGAGACGGGAGCATAAAGCTCTCTACGAGCCCGACGGAACAGATGATCTGCCAGACGATCAGAACCAGAACGACCGCGGAACAGGACCATATATTATTTTTGATGTTTGGAAACTTTTTCTTCAATGGTTAATACGTCTCCTTCCGGACGATAGTTGATCTTCACATAAGTTGAGATCGACTTTGCACCGGCTTTGGCTGCAACGATCTGGCATTCTTTTACGATCGCCATCAGTTCGTCATAGTCGCCCTCGATCGATGTCTCGAGCGGACCTACAAAATAATTGAGACCGGTGGATTTGATGTAATCGAGGACCGCGTCCACAATACGGATCACTTCCTCATCACTGGCTACTTTTGGTACTACCTGAATTCCTACACTTGCATTCATAGATGCATCCTCCTTTAAAATAATGGTGACTCTGGGAGAGCGTGCGGATGATTTCCTACTGATAAAAAAACACTCCGTTATCCAAGGATACCAGAGTGTTGAAAGTTCTTATCTCAGTGTGAAATCATATCTTCCTACGCTGGCATTATCCAGATCAGGTTCAAGGATTCGAGAGAACGACTCTCGTCTCAGCCGGCCGATTTACCAGCACTCCGTTTCAGTTGTACTTTAACTATACTATGCAGAAAAATGATTGTCAATCTCAGAGTTTAGAAATTATTTACTTGTCATTTTATAGGTTCTTTCATATCATAAAAGAAAGATGGTACAGACATGAGCCGAAAATTAAAGGAGGGAAAATGGATGTACGATATGTTTGATTATCTGGAGTGGAGAGGAGATCTGCCATTTAAAAAGATTGGACCGAATCCGGTAGATATGCTGATCTTTTCCACCCTTTCTTATATTAATTTTGACGGGATCGTTTCGGAAAATCCCAATAAGATCATGCCCCTGCGCGAGGCTGCGGAACAGTTTTTAGTTTTACCGGATAAAGAGAAAAAAGTGCGTGTAAAAAAGGATATAGAACTGCTGGAGGCGGCGGTAAACACAGAGCGATTTGCCAATGTCGGAGTATCGTTTTATCGAAATGTCCTTGCTCCTGAGGAGGAGAAGCAGTTTGCTGCTATTACGTATTATCCGGGAGACGGAACTGCGATACTGACGTTTCGAGGTACGGACCGCACACTGATCGGCTGGAAAGAGGACTTCAACATGACCTTTCAGGATACGATCCCGGCGCAGAGAGAGGCATTGAAATATCTGGAAGAATATGCGGTCAACCGCCTGGAACCGATCCGTATGAGCGGACATTCGAAGGGTGGAAATATCGCGGTATTTGCAGCCGCGAAAGCGGACTCAGAGATCCAGCAGAGGATTGTGGAGATCCACAATCAGGATGGTCCGGGTTTTCCGGAGTCGATGATGAATGACGATGGATATTTAACAATTGTTCCTAAGATATATTCCTTCGTTCCGGAATCCTCGATTGTCGGAATTTTACTGGAGCATATGGAGCCGCATACGATCATCAAAAGCAAAAAGATCGGCCCACTGCAGCATGATCCGTATTCCTGGGAAGTCATGAGGGATGATTTTATACATAAAGAGCATATGTCAGGCGGTTCTCAGTTGGTGGATCAGGCGACAACTGCGTGGCTGGCGGGAATGACGCCGGACGAGCGCAGTGAACTCTCGGATGTGATTTTTGATTTTGTGACGTCCGGAGGTGCAGTTCGGACGGAAGACCTTATACATCCGAAGCAGATTGCCAATTATGTAAAGTCACTGGTCAAGGATGAAGCAAAACGCACGACGATCATCAGCAGTCTTTCGCACCTGGTCCGTGCATTCATCGATGCCCAGAGAGGTGAGGAATAGTGCGTGGAAATGATTGTAAAATTCGGCATTTTAAGGTAGAATAGAAAGAAGAGTCAATGAATTACTATTTTGATAAATAGACAATTGGTGTAGT
>JAFOCX010000179.1 GCA_017380975.1 Lachnospiraceae bacterium | reverse complement strand
GAAGAAGCTTCTTGCCGAGTTTCTCAGCTTTTTCCATCATCTCTTTGCAGTAATCAAGCTTTGTATCATCTACGAGAGATGTACCAACTTCGTATCCTTTTGCTTTCTGGAATGTATAAGCCATACCACCACCGATGATGAGTGTATCGCACTTCTCAAGAAGGTTGGAGATTACGTTTAATTTATCAGCAACTTTTGCGCCGCCGAGGATTGCTACGAACGGACGAACCGGGTTCTCTACAGCATTGCCAAGGAACTCGATCTCTTTCTGCATTAAGTAACCAACACAGTTGTTGCCGCCTTTTGCAGTGATGAATTTTGTAACGCCTTCTACAGAAGCATGTGCTCTGTGGGAGGAACCGAATGCATCACATACATAATCATCAGCGAGGTCAGCTAACTCTTTGCTGAATTCTTCGCCGTTCTTTGTCTCTTCTTTGCCGCGGAAACGTGTATTCTGAAGTAATACAACATCGCCTTCGTTCATAGCAGCAACTGCAGCTGTTGCAGCTTCGCCTGTTACGTTGTAATCAGCAACGAAAACAACTTCTTTGCCGAGTTTCTCGGAAAGTCTTGCTGCTACCGGTGCAAGGGACTCACCCTCGTTCGGGCCGTTTTTAACTTTGCCAAGGTGGGAGCAAAGGATTACTTTGCCGCCGTCAGCGATTAATTTGTTGATTGTCGGAAGAGCTGCGTTGATACGTGTCTCATCTGTGATCTCACCATTCTTAAGCGGAACGTTGAAGTCGCAGCGAACCAGGACTCTTTTGCCTTTTGCGTTGATATCATCAACTGTTTTCTTATTTAATGCCATAATTGTTTTCCTCCGGGAAATGATTTAAAATTCGAAAAAAGGTCCGGCCCTTTTCAGGCCGGACCCTTAATGAGCCTAATTTAAAACGTTTCAGTCTCTAAACGCTTAATTATACGTTCATAAGTGTACCGAAGTGTTTGATTGTACGGCACATCTGGCTTACGTAGGAATTCTCGTTGTCGTACCAGGAAACAACCTGTACCTGAGTTGTGTTCTCATCGATCGGAAGAACCATTGTCTGTGTAGCATCGAAGAGGGAACCGAATCTCATACCGATGATATCGCTGGAAACGATCTCGTCTGTGTTGTAACCGAAGGACTCGTTAGCCTGAGCTTTCATAGCTGCGTTGATATCTTCTTTTGTCGGGTTGCCCTTAACAACTGCTGTAAGGATTGTTGTGGAACCTGTCGGTGTCGGGATACGCTGAGCAGCGCCGATTAATTTGCCGTTTAATTCCGGAATTACAAGACCGATCGCTTTTGCAGCACCTGTGCTGTTCGGAACGATGTTGATAGCGCCTGCGCGGGATCTTCTCTTATCGCCTTTTCTCTGCGGACCATCGAGGATCATCTGATCGCCTGTGTAAGCGTGGATTGTGCACATGATACCTGTCTGGATCGGGTAATTGTCGTTAAGAGCCTTAGCCATCGGAGCTAAGCAGTTTGTTGTACAGGAAGCAGCGGAGATGATGTGATCATCAGCTGTTAATGTCTCGTGGTTTACGTTGTAAACGATTGTCGGAAGGTCGTTGCCAGCCGGAGCGGAGATAACAACATATTTAGCGCCAGCGTCGATGTGAGCCTGAGCTTTAGCCTTGGATGTGTAGAAACCTGTACACTCAAGAACTACGTCAACATCGATGTCGCCCCACGGAAGCTCTGCAGCGTTAGCCTTAGCGTAGATTTTGATCTCTTTGCCATCAACTGTGATGGAATCTTCGCTGTAGGAAACTGTGTCAGCAAGAGCGTATCTGCCCTGTGTGGAATCATATTTTAATAAGTGTGCAAGCATCTCCGGAGATGTTAAGTCGTTGATAGCAACGATCTCAAAACCCTCTGCACCAAACATCTGTCTGAAAGCCAGACGACCGATACGGCCAAAGCCGTTAATTGCAACTTTAACTGCCATTTTTCATTTCCTCCTAATATATAAGTGATTGTTAAATTCTAATCAACCCGTGTTACATTGTACAAAATTCCAAACAAAATAGCAAGCATTTTTTCAAAATAAATAGTATGATTTTTTCCTATTCTATTGGTATTTTCAACATGTTTCATGGATATGTTTATTATTTTATAGTTTTGTCTTAATATTGTCTGATATTTTACCGTTGTAATGCAAAAAACAGGGCACATGTTTTTTTTAACAAACCACATGCCCTGTTTTTCAAAAAGCTGCATGATCACATAGCCATTATATACTTTTAGATCTCATCCTTTACATAACCTGCAATGTTGTATGCATGGTCGGAAATACGCTCTAAGTTGCTTAAGATATCCAGGAAAATAACGCCTGCGGACGGATTACAGATGTTGTTGGAAAGACGCTCAATGTGCTTGTCGCGAAGTTCTTCCTCAAGTCCGTCGACTTCATCCTCGAGTTTGCTTACTTTTCTAATGATCTCAAGGTTCTTTTCCTGACGTGCAGCGATCGCAAATGTCACCACGTTGGAAGTTGCGCCTGCGATCCACTTAAAGTCTTCCATACCAACCTCAGAGAATACCAGGTTGTGCTCTTTCAGATACTCTGCTGCCTCAGCAAGGTTCTCTGCATGGTCACCGATACGCTCGATATCGCTGACACTGTAGAACAGGTTGCTGACCTGACGTTTCTGCTCCTCGTTGAGGGACAGGTTGTTGACCTGGATCAGATACTCTGTCAGCTTCTTATTCATAACGTTGATCGCTTTTTCATTGTCATAAACTTCCTGGATACGGTCGTAATCGCCCTTGATAATGATATCCAGTGCAAGTTTTAAGTTCTTGTCTACCTGTTTGCCCATGTGTACCGTTTCCATGTTGGCAACTTCCAGAGCCATCGGCGGAGACTGGAAAATACGCTGATCCACATGAAGCTTGTCCTCTCCTGCATTTGCCTGCTCTTCTGCTGCAGTTTCTGCTGTTTCCTTCACAACAAATCCGGAGAAATCTACCAGCTGTTTCGCAAACGGGAACAATACTAATGTGTTTGTCACGTTGAAGATCGTATGGAAGATAGAGATCTGCAAGGAGTCAATGGATCCATTTGTAAACTCCGGCGCAACAAATGTCAGTACAAATGTACCGATACCAAACAGAACCGCACCTGCCATATTGAATGTAAGGTGGATCACGGAAGCTCGTCTCGCATTGCGGTTTGCACCTGCACCGGAAAGAAGAGCTGTTACACAAGTACCGATGTTCTGACCAAGTGTGATATAGATCGCAGCACTTCTGTTTACCATACCGCTCATCGCAAGAGTCTGTAAGATACCGACAGACGCTGTGGAACTCTGGATCAGGGCTGTTACACCTGCACCTACCAGGATACCGAGGATCGGATTTCCTCCAAGTACGTAGAACGCCTGTGCGAAGATCGGAGAATCCGCATACGGTTTTACAGCACCGGACATATAGGTAAGACCACAGAACAGAAGACCCATACCGATCAGGATCTCACCGGCAAGACTTTTTTTCTTTTTCATGAAGATCAGTGCAAATGCACCGAGTCCGACAAATAACGGAGCAAAGAATGACGGCTGGAAGATTCTCATCGCATCACCGAGCTCATTCATAGATACCATCCATGCTGTGATGGTTGTACCGATATTTGCACCCATGATAACGCCGACTGCCTGTGTCAGGTTTAAAATACCGGCGTTTACAAAACCTACAACCATAACAGTTGTAGCACTACTGCTGTGGAGTGTCGCTGTGATCAGCGCACCAAGCACGATCGCAAGAAGACGATTGTCTGTAACCAGACGCAGGAAACCGCTCATCTTGCTTCCGGCTGCCTTCTGCATACCATCACCCATGACGTTCATTCCATAAAGGAACATTCCAAGACCGCCAAGGAACATAAAAATATTACCCAATAGGTCGATTGACATGTTTTTATCCCCCATTAATAAAAATTTTCCACCATTCTTATCATAGCAAGAAAAGTCAAGAATTTCAATTGATATTCCTCTCTTTGTCATTAATTTGTGTCATTTTGTGACAAAAATACGGTTTTTCGTTTACTTTTCATGAAACCGGCACTATACTTTTCTTAAAACAAATCGATTTTCACGCTTAGGAGGACCTTCCATGTTATGTGATTTTCATGTTCACACCGACTTTTCAGCTGATTCCAAAACTCCGATCCGCGACCAGATCGAAGCTGCGATCAAGCTTGGGATGAAAGAAATCTGCATTACCGACCATCATGATTACGGCACATCCGGTATGTGTCATCTTGACTATACCGTTGATCCGGTCACTTATTTTGCTGCCTTAAAAGATCTGGCAGAAGAATACCGCGAAAAAATCCAGATCCGTTCCGGCATCGAGCTCGGACTCATGATCCGCGAAAAAGAATATCTGAATGAACTTGTCAAAACTATCCCGGCTGATTTTATCATCGGCTCCAATCATTTCATCGACGGGTACGACGTTTTCGATAAAAAATTCTACTATGATAATGGCTATACGGTTCCGGGAACGGATCACCAGGCTTACCATCGTTTTTTTGAAGCTTCTTTAGAGCGTGTAAAAACCTTTGATTGTTTTGACAGCCTTGGCCATCTCGACTATGTCGTTCGTTACGGTCCGGAGAAGAATGCCAACTATCGCCCGGCTGATTACATGGATGTGATCGATGAGATCCTGAAAGTTCTGATCACAAAAGGAAAATCCCTGGAGTGCAATACCGCAGGCTTCAAATATGGGCTCGGTCACACCCACCCGTATGAAGAAATTCTGAAACGCTACCATGAACTTGGCGGAGAGCTTTTGACTGTTGGTTCTGATGGACACAGACCGCACGAAGTCGGTGGATATTTTGACCAGGCCCGCGAGATCCTGCTGAACTGCGGATTCCGGTATTATACCGTTTATAGGGAGAGAAAGCCGGTGTTTTTGGAGTTGTAAGTGGATATTTAATTGAGTCAACTTGGTAGTAAAGAGTCCTAGGGCGGCAGGAATTTTGAAAAACCTGCCCCTCTGGGATTTTTTCTGTTTATGGGAGTGTTTGTGGCCAATCAAAGAAGGGAAGTTTACTTGTCAGATTGGATATTTGATTATCACAATGGCACAAATATCCAATCACACGGCAACAGAACTGAGCGGGAATACGATTTCTACAAAGATTCTATTATATTCTGGCTAACCAATCACTTAAAAACCTTCAAGCCTCTTGGATGGGCAACGGCCTTGACGAAGTCAAAATCCTATTACCACCGTGAATATATGAAAATTAGTTAGCCATCAAGAGAGGAATAATGACTTCAAATCCAAATAACACCGATTAGGGACACGAAAAATTTGGATACCTTATATATGAATGCAATCATAAATCCAATAGATGCCAGAATCATAACGATATATTAGATTTGTAAAGAAT
>JAFOCX010000178.1 GCA_017380975.1 Lachnospiraceae bacterium | reverse complement strand
GGTATTTTCGCTCTGCTGAATCTCTGCTGTTTCAATTTTCCGTCCTGTATCATTCTTGCTGTCGGAGCCATCTCCATTGCACTTATTTCAAAAAAAGACGGACCGATGAACAAAACTGCAATTGCTGCGGTTGTTCTCGGCGTGATCGCCATCATCCTGGGTGTCGCAGAGTTTTTCTACTCCCTGTGGCTTACAGACGTATTAAAAGATCCGGACAACATTCTCATGTTCAACCAGATGTATGAACAGTTCCAGAACGAGATCGCAGCCCACACAGAAACGTTCGCCCACTAAGGCGCTTTAAACCGGAGGCAATGTTTGTAACAGATCTGTTGCTTCGAACATCAGATAATAATTTTTTATGACAAAATTTATGACAATGATCCCAATTCCGATGTATGCATATTTATTATCAAAATGCAGACGGAACTTGGGATTTTTTGTTTTCGCATAGATAAGATAGGAGAATGCAAAAAGCACAGCCACGAACACCACATAAAGAATGAGCGGGTGATAGAGAATGCTTGTGATCACATCGCCTTTCAGCAATGCTTTTAATGCTCTCGTACCGCCGCAGCCCGGGCAGTAAAGTCCGGTCAGTTCCTGAAATACACATGGCATCTGACCATTCATGATTTTCCATATGATCTTTATTGTAGTGCTGCTGTATGGCAGATTCCGGGACATGGTGCAATCCTCCTTCCTTCTTGGGAATCCTATCATATTTCTCAGCCTCGTGCAAGTCCATTGACATTCCCCGTTTTTCCCTTTAAACTAAACAAAAGAATGTTTGATATGGAGGAAATTTGCCATGAAAATGACGGTTGCCCAGCTTCAGACTCATGTCTATGCTGATAAAGAAAAAAATATTGACGTGCTGGCTCCGCTGTTCGAAAAAGCGGTTGCAGAAGGTGCAGATCTGATCTGTCTGCCGGAGATGTTTAACTGTCCGTATGAGACACCAAACTTCCCGATCTATGCAGAAAAAGACGGGGGTGAGACTTGGACAAAACTTTCCGATCTTGCAAAACAGTTCCATGTATATCTGTCTGCCGGTTCTGTCCCGGAAGTAGATGAAGAGGGTAAGGTGTACAATACGGCCTATGTTTTCGATCGTGAGGGAAACCAGATCGCAAAGCATCGCAAAGTGCATTTGTTTGACATTGATGTCAAGGGCGGACAGTGTTTCAGAGAGTCTGATACATTGACTGCCGGAAATTCCGTGACTGTTTTCGATACAGAATTCGGAAGAATGGGACTCTGCATCTGTTTTGACTGCCGTTTTGTTGAGATCGCGCGCCAGATGTCTATCCGCGGTGCACAGGTGATCCTCGTTCCGGCTGCATTCAATATGACCACAGGTCCTGCTCATTGGGACATCATGCATCGCGGCCGTGCAGTTGACAACCAGGTATTTATGATCGGCACTTCCCCGGCCCGCGACCTGTCCGCATCCTATCATGCATGGGGTAACTCCATTGTGGTAAATCCGTGGGGTACTGTGCTGAGCCATATGGATGAAAAAGAAGGTATGGCGATCACAACGATCGATCTGGACGAGGTTGCTTCTATTCGTGAGCAGCTTCCGATCATGAAAACAAGAAGAGATGATATGTAAATAATAAAAAACCGAGGTACTCATTTTTGATCTTGAGTATCTCGGTTTTCTTTTCTATATGTTTTGTCTTTCAGATTCGGTCATTACATTCCCGGAGCTGCCGCACTGGTTGCCTGTGATGCAGGTCCGCTCGGACCACCGCCGGAGATCGTAATATCCGCCGGAGATGACGGAACTACTGCGGATGGTTTCGTTGTTCCCGGAGCACTTGCGGACGGTTTCACTGTAGAGCTTTCCGGTTTGGTCGGAGCAATCGTTGCAGAGGTCTGGTTATCAGAATTTGCTACTGCGCCCGGCCCTGCGGATGTTGTCGCCTCCGGAACTTTCGGCGCACTGCCAGGTCCGTAACTTTCTGTCGGTTTTACTGCAGATGTCGGTCCACCCGGTCTTAATGCTTCCGTTGTAGCTGATGTGCTGCTTCCCGGTCCCATGCCCGGACCGTTATTGATACCCGGCCATAATGGAGCAGACATTTCCGGTTCAGATTCTGCTGCAGACCCGGACTCCACAACCGACTCAGACTCGCCCTCGCTTGTGGATTCGGATTCACCCTCTTCTGTAGATTCGGACTCACCTTCACCGGAAGCTTCCGCGGTTTCTGTTGCAGAAGTCTCCTCTGTATTTCCTGTTTCATTCTCTTTCTTTGTTTCTGCAGGAGCAGCAGCTGTTGTTGTCGGCTTCGGAATATATCCCTGATCGACTGCCACACTGCCAATCTCTTCTGCCTCTGTCGCAAGACCACTTACATGCGCAATCTTGGCACTAATTTCCTTTACAGTTGCAGACGGTTCGTAATTCTCCTCGCCAAACAGGAAGTTATGGAGGCTGATTACATTGCTCTCAAGAGTCTGCGGAATTACACAGGAAAGTTTGTTGCTTCCGATTTTGATCTTTGCTTCACCTCGAGCCGCCGGGAAACCGGTTGTCTCGCTGAGATGATATTTGCTGATACCGCCTGCAAGAGAAAGAAGTTCTTCCCACTTAATGTTAGTGGAACTCATCTCCATT
>JAFOCX010000021.1 GCA_017380975.1 Lachnospiraceae bacterium | reverse complement strand
GGCTACGATATGGCTGTGCTGGCAGGCGATGCACTGATGATTTTTGCATTCGAGACTTCTGCGAAAGCGCTGGCACTGGGTGCTGACGCGGCTGCTGTGGTGAAGGCCATGGGCATTTTGGCGCAGAAGACCGGTATTTACGGTATGATCGGCGGCCAGACTGTCGACGTGGAACTGACCGGAAAACCGGTTCCGAGAGAAAAACTGGATTTCATTTACCGATTAAAGACAGGAGCGCTTCTGGAAGCTTCCATGATGATCGGTGCGGTTTTGGCAGGTGCGACAGAGGAACAGGTAAACGTTGTGGAGTCTATTGCGGCGGATGTCGGTCTTGCGTTCCAGATCCAGGACGATATTCTGGATGTGGTGAGCACAGCAGAGGTCCTTGGAAAACCGGTTCTCAGCGATGAGAAAAATGAGAAGACCACGTATGTAACATTAGAAGGACTTGAAAAGGCGAAGGCAGATGTGAAGATGATCTCCGACCGTGCCTGCGACACCCTTCAGGGACTTCCGGGTGAGAAAGATTTTCTTTCTCAGCTGATTGAAATGCTGGTACATCGTGAAAACTAAATGGAAAAACACAAAGGAGTAGAGACATGCTTCTTGAAAAAATAGAACAGTCTTCGGACATTAAGAAATTAAAAGAAGAAGATTATCCGGTCCTTGCAAAAGAAATCCGTCAGTTTTTACTGGAAAAGATCAGTAAGACAGGCGGACACCTGGCATCCAATCTGGGCGTGGTCGAGTTAACGATGGCTCTTCATCTGGCGTTTGATCTTCCGAAGGATAAGATCGTCTGGGACGTTGGTCATCAGGCATATACCCATAAACTGCTCAGCGGACGCAGGGATGGATTTAATGATTTAAGACAGTTTGGCGGAATGAGCGGTTTTCCGAAACGTAAGGAAAGTCCTTATGACGCGTTTGATACAGGACATAGCTCCACTTCCATTTCCGCGGGTCTCGGTATTGCGCAGGCACGTGATATTTTGGGAGAGGATTATTCCGTGATCTCCGTTATTGGTGACGGTGCACTGACAGGCGGTATGGCTTACGAAGCGCTGAACAATGCGGCGCAGATGAAGAAAAACTTTATTATCATTTTAAATGATAACGAGATGTCGATCTCTCCGAACGTGGGAGGTATGTCCAAATACCTGGGCAGTGTGCGTACAAGGGAAGGTTACACTGCATTGAAAAAAGGTGTGGAACATGCTCTGAATGCAATCCCGGGTGTTGGCAAGAGCATTGCGACCGGTGTTTCCATGGTGAAGAACAGTATCAAACAGTTCTTTGTTCCGGGCATGCTGTTTGAGGATATGGGTATTACGTATCTCGGACCGGTGGACGGACATGATGTCAATGCCATGGTTCAGGTATTGACAGAAGCCAAGAGGATGCAAAAAGCAGTTTTGGTGCATGTGATCACGAAAAAGGGCAAGGGCTATGGTCCGGCGGAGCAAAATCCGTCCAGATTCCATGGTGTCGATGCGTTCGATGTTGTGACCGGAAAATCTCTCAAAGAGAAAACTTATCCGAGTTATACCGATGTTTTCTCAGAGAAGATGTGTGAGATCGCAGGAAAAAATCCGAAGGTGGTAGCGTTGACTGCTGCCATGGCGGACGGAACCGGTCTTACAAGATTTTCGAAAGAATATCCGGATCGATTCTTTGATGTGGGAATTGCGGAAGGTCACGAGGTGACATCGGCTGCGGGCATGGCTTCCGCGGGATTAAAACCGGTAGTGGCAGTATATTCCTCTTTCTTACAGCGAGGATATGATCAGGTGCTCCATGACGTCTGCATTCAGGAACTTCCTGTATTATTTGCCATTGACCGTGCAGGACTTGTAGGCAGCGACGGTGAGACACATCAGGGTATTTTTGATGTTTCCTTCTTGAGCCTGGTTCCGGGCATGAGCATTATGGCTCCGAAAAACCATTGGGAACTGGAAGAGATGCTGGACTTCGGTGTAACATTTGATGGTCCGATGGCAATCCGTTATCCGAGAGGTCAGGCGTACCGTGGCCTGGAAGAGTTTCTTGCACCGATCGAATATGGAAAAGCAGAGATGCTTTATGAAGAAAAAGATATCGCACTGTTTGCGCTTGGCAGCATGGTTAGTACCGGCGAGCATGTGCGTGAAAAGTTGAAAAATAAAGGTTATGCATGTACACTTGTCAATGCCAGATTTGTGAAGCCGTTTGACACCACGATGATCGATCAGCTTTGTCAGAAACATAAACTGATCGTGACGATGGAAGAAAACGTACTTCGCGGCGGTATGGGTATGTGCATTACCAAGTATATCCATGACAATTATCCGGGAATCCGCGTGATCCAGGTGGCGCTTCCGGATGCATACGTAGAGCACGGCAACGTGACTGCGCTCAGAGAGATGCTTGGAATTGACAGTGATTCTGTGATCCGTCAGATCACACCTGTATTGGAAGAATGCGGGATCCAGAATACAAGACCGACTGCAATTGTGTAATAGAAGGAGCAGTATAATATGAAAGAACGTTTGGATGTTCTGTTAGTAAAAAAGAACCTGGCGGAGTCCAGAGAAAAAGCGAAAGCGATCATCATGTCCGGTATAGTTTATGTAGACGGACAGAAAGAAGATAAAGCCGGTTCTACATTTGAAGAGACTGCGCAGGTAGAAGTGCGCGGAAGTACATTAAAATACGTAAGCCGTGGCGGTCTGAAATTAGAGAAAGCGATGACTCATTTCGGAGCGACACTGGATGGAAAAGTATGTATGGACGTTGGCGCGTCCACCGGCGGTTTTACAGACTGCATGCTGCAGAATGGTGCGGTAAAAGTATATTCTGTGGACGTTGGCCATGGCCAGCTGGCATGGAAACTGAGAAATGATGAGCGCGTAGTATGTATGGAAAAGACCAATATCCGCTACGTGACTCCGGAAGATATCGCAGACCAGATCCAGTTTGTTTCCATTGACGTATCCTTTATTTCGCTGACCAAGGTGCTTGGTCCGGTTAAGGCATTGATGGAGCCGGATGGAGAGGTTGTCTGCCTGATCAAACCACAGTTTGAGGCAGGAAGAGAAAAGGTGGGAAAAAAGGGCGTTGTGCGTGAGAAATCCGTACACCTGGAAGTAATCGAGATGGTGGCATCCTTTGCGGGAAGCATCGGTTTTGAAGCACTTCATCTGGAATTCTCTCCGATCAAAGGACCGGAAGGAAATATCGAATATCTCCTTCATTTAAGAAATTGTACAGATGGTACGACATTTACAAATGACGCGATCGGTGCAAAAGAAACAGTAGAAAAGGCACACGAAACACTGGATAAGTAATATGAAACATTTCTATATCATAGTAAATGCGGGAAAAGATGACGCAGTTGACATGAAACTGAATATCTCAGAATACCTGGAATCCCGAGGTGCGACATGCAAAACATCCAGCGGAGAGTTTTCCAAAGGATGTCCGTTTACCTTCATCGGAGATGTTCCTCCGGAAACGGAGTGTATCATCACACTGGGAGGTGACGGAACCCTGATCCGCGCGGCCAGAGATCTGGCAGGAAGCGGGATTCCGATCATCGGTATCAACATGGGAACGCTTGGATATCTGACACAGATGGGAAGAGACGGAGATCCGAAGGAGCTGCTGGATGCACTTTTGGAAGACCGCTACGAGATCCATGAGCGCATGATGCTTCGCGGTCGTGTGTTCCACAACGACGAAGTGATCGC
>JAFOCX010000177.1 GCA_017380975.1 Lachnospiraceae bacterium | reverse complement strand
ATTACTGCTCGGTACCGGAATTCGAGTTTCGGAATGTGTAGGCTTGAATATCAATGATGTGGATCTTGATACTTGTGGAATCAAGATCTATCGCAAAGGCGGTAAAGAGGCAGTTGTATATTTCAGCGATGAAGTATGTGACGTTCTGGAGAAATATATGGAAGAACGAGAAATGATCGACCCTTATCCCGGTCATGAGGAAGCTTTTTTCCTCTCAATGCAGAGAAAACGTATGAATGTACGAAGTGTAGAAAATCTTGTGAAGAAATATTCCCGACTTGTGACACCGCTGAAGAAAATCACACCACATAAATTAAGAAGTACGTATGGTACAAGTTTATACCGTGAAACCGGTGATATTTACCTGGTTGCTTCCGTATTAGGACACAATGATGTAAATACAACCAGAAAGCACTATGCTGCTCAGGAAGATGAACGAAGACGCAGTGCACGAAATGTTGTAAAATTGCGAGAGGATTGACATAATATATTTATGTAAACACATTGTGCAATAATTAGCGACATGATCAGATTTGACCATGTCGCTTTCTTAATGCAGTCAGATTACCAGATTTCCGGTTTTAATCCTTTTGGGAGCGGATCCGGATACACAACTCCATCCAGCTCGTCGATCCAATCTTTTCTCACTTGCTCTAACAATTCCGGATTTAACAAAAGCTCAGCTCCGGTACATGCAAGAACTTTTGCTGCTGTGAGCATTCCTTTATGAGCTACCGGAGATTTTCCCTGTGCAACCGCCTGCCAGGAATGCAGTGCTGTTCCTGCAGCCAGACAGTTAATATTTGCCTGACCAACCGGGGTTACCCAGCTGACATTTCCCATATCAGTGGAACCATGTCCGCCGATCATGCTTCTGCGATCAATTACCAAGTCAAGGATTGGCATTGCTAAAGTTTCCTGACGTTTCTCTTTTGTGACAATTTGAGAAACGGTACTTTGTAATCCTTCACGGTCAAGTTTTGTGATCACATTTTTAAATTTTTCTGCATATGCTAATTCTTCCTCTGTGTATCTGATTGGTACAAAGGATCTTAAATGTTCATCCATTATTACACCAAGTGTCTCGTTATGAATGACGTTGGAGTATGCAGCTACCTGTTTAACTGATACGGTAGTTCCTGTGATCAATGCTGCTCCATTTGCAATATCACACATTCGGTCGAATAGCTGTTTTACCTGTGTTAATTTTGGAGCACGGATCGCATATAAAACCTGTGCTTCGGATGGAATAACATTTGGTGCAATTCCACCGGTGTTTGTGATGGCGCCGTGAATTCTCGCGGAACTGATCATATGTTCTCTCATGAAGTTGACACCAATGTCCATCACTTCTACCGCATCCAACGCGGATCTTCCTAATTCAGGCGCTCCCGCTGCATGGGAGGAAATGCCATGGAATGTAAAGAAAGCGCGGAAATTGGAAAGAAAACAATCAGCTCCGGTTACTTTGTTCGTCGAGTGAGGATGCCAAGATAACGCAACATCGCAGTCATTAAAGTAACCGTCACGAACAAGGAATGCTTTTCCACCGGCATTTTCTTCTGCAGGACATCCATAATATCTTATCGTTCCTGATAAATGATTTTGTTCGATAAATGCCTTTAATGAATCTGCGGCTGCTAAGGATCCGGTACCCAATAAATGATGACCGCATCCATGACCGTTTTCTTTTCCGGGAATCGGACAACGTTCCGGTTTATCTGCTTCTTGCTGGAGGGAAGAAAGCGCATCAAATTCTCCTACAAAGGCAATGATCGGCTTGCCATTTCCCCATTCGGCGATAAATGCAGTCTCCTCTCCGGAAAGATTCGACTGAATAGCGAATCCTTGTGATCTCAAATATTCTTGCTGAATGTTGGATGATCTGTATTCTTGAAAACGTGATTCTGCAAACTCCCAGATAGAATCACTAATATGGGTATAGGATGATTTGCGGGTTTCAACAATGTGATTGATTTCATTTCTATAGTTCATTGTCATGAGGTATTAGATCCCCTTTCTTTCGTACATAATGCCAAGACCTTTAGCAACATGAGTAATAAAGTCTTGAACATTGGTTACGATCGTTGTCGCAGAGAGGCTTCCACGATCCAACAGCTTATTTACTACAAACTCATCTGCATCTACAGTATAAAGATAGATTGGACGAAGGCTACCATCCTCTAATACGCGAAAGGACGGTGTCATATTTCCGGCAGCAATGGTATGAAGCATTGTCGCAAGACAGATGACACAAGTGGCATCTTTGATCATTTCACGCATTGCTGACTGCCCTTGATAGCAATCTCCGATCACTTCCGGTAACGGACCATCATCACGGATAGAACCTGTCAGCACCATTGGAATATGATTTTTAACGCAACCGTAGATAATTCCGTTATCGATGTGGCAGTCTTCAATAAATTGAGCGATCGAACCACTGCGTCTTACTTTATTCAGTACATCTAAATGATTATAATGTCCATTTGGCATACTTTTCTGTGTATAAATATCCTGACCTAAAGCAGTATGCAATAGGGCTCCTTCTAAATCGTGTGTCGCAAGTGCATTACCTGCCATCAGACCATGTGCGTAGCCTTGTTCGATCAGCGCCTGCATTGCACTTCGAGCTTTGCTGTCAAACGCAAAGGCTGGTCCCATGACCCACACAATATTGCCATGGTCCTTTTCATATTTTAAAAGTTCAATTAAGTTATCATAATCTCGAGAGTAGGAAGTTTCTCGACTTCTTCCTTGACGGAAAATAAACTTATCTTCCAGTATTTCTTCTTCTGTCATAAAGGCGGTATTATGAACGTAAATGCCTTCTTCGCAGTCTTCGGTTCTTCCGATAATGACATGATCACCACATTTAAGATTTCGATTTTCGATAACAGCCAGTTTACTGTCAGGAAGAATCACGACACTGGAATCCATGCGGCTTTCTTCAGCAAGGATCCATTTTCCAGCAATTTTAAAATATTCCGGGTACATGGATGTGCTGTGAAAATAATCCGGAGCAACTCCGTCATGTTCAACAATTGCCCATGCGGCATCCGGCGATTGAATAAATTTCGGCATTGTAAAATCAGGATGATGATATTTGGGGAGTTGAAAGGCCATTAGGACACCTCTTCTTTCGTACGTTAATCAGTTACCATTATCATACATGAGATTGTAAGAAATGACCATAGATAATTAGAAAAAAAGAGGATACAGTGCCCTGTATCCCCTAAAAATTGATTTGTAATATGAATTATTCGAAATCAGCTGCTTTGCCTTCAGAACCAAGAACGTTTTTAATCTTGTGAGCAACTACAGCTTTAACATTCTTACGACCCTCTGTGAGGTACTGTCTCGGATCGAAGTAATCCGGATGCTCGTTCATAACCTGACGGATACCTGCTGTGAGGCCAAGACGAAGGTCGGAGTCAATGTTGATCTTACATACAGCGCTTCTAGCTGCCTGACGAAGCTGCTCTTCCGGAATACCGATAGCATCTTTAAGAGCGCCGCCGTTTGTGTTGATGATCTTTACATACTCCTGCGGAACGGAGGAAGCACCGTGAAGAACGATCGGGAATCCCGGGATTCTCTTTTCAATCTCTTCAAGGATATCGAAACGAAGCTGCGGTTTTGTGCCCGGTTTGAACTTGAATGCACCGTGGCTTGTACCGATAGCGATAGCTAAGGAGTCAACGCCTGTACGCTCTACGAACTCCTGAACCTCATCCGGCTGTGTGTAAGAAGAATCAGCGTCAGAAACGTTAACGTCATCCTCAATACCTGCAAGACGGCCTAACTCAGCCTCTACAACTACGCCGCGAGCATGAGCGTACTCAACAACTTTCTTTGTAAGTTCGATGTTCTCTTCGAAGGAGTGGTGGGAACCGTCGATCATAACGGATGTGAAGCCGCTGTCGATACATGCTTTACATGTTTCGAAGTCTGCGCCGTGGTCAAGGTGAAGAGCGATCGGGATATTCGGGTTCTCGATAACTGCTGCTTCTACTAATTTTTTCAGATATGTCGGGTTTGCATATTTTCTGGCGCCTGCAGAAACCTGAAGGATAACCGGGGAGTTGAGTTCGCCGGCTGCCTCTGTGATAGCCTGTACGATTTCCATATTATTTACGTTGAATGCGCCAATTGCGTATCCGCCTTCATATGCTTTTTTAAACATCTCTGTTGTTGTAACTAATGCCATGATAATCATTTCCTTTCTAAAAACATTTTATAATATTATATTCTACTACAAATT
>JAFOCX010000176.1 GCA_017380975.1 Lachnospiraceae bacterium | reverse complement strand
TCCAAGGGCTTCGCCTCGATCTCCGGCCATCCGGTACATATCCGCAGCTGCTTTCAGATCCTTTTCTACACCATAACCAAGTGCAAGGCAAACTCCGTAACGAAGCATTCCGTCCGGAACACCTGCCAATGCAGCCTTTTTAAACCAACCGGCTGAAATCTCCGGATTCTCTTCCACACCCTTTCCGAAGCGGTAACACATGCCAAGTTCCACGTATCCCTGCGGTTCTTCCGCCAGTGCTGCATAGCGATACCACTTAAACGCTTCCTCTGCATTTTTCTCCGTACCCTGTCCAAGTTCAAAGGCCCGACCTACACGAAGTTCTGCCGGAACATAACCGTGATCTGCCGCGAACATATAGTAACGGAATGCTTCCTCCATATCGATGCATGTTCCTTTTCCGAACACGTAACAATCGCCCAAATGACAGTATGCCGGAACATATTCGTACTCTACCGCCTGTTTATAGAGCCAATACGCCTGCCTGTTATCTACTTTCACTCCGTATCCGTGTTCATAACAAAGACCCAGGTTGCTGATTCCGCAGGCATCACCGTCTTTTGCAGCATTCTTAAAACACTCAAACGCTCGGCGATCTGCTTCTTCACTTCTTTGATCTCTCCAGAAGATTCCCAGTTCACTCCACTGGACACCGTCCAGATCTTCTTCCTTCATTTCTTTCATTGTTCTCCCACAGTGAGGGCACTTAACAAATGTCTCCTCGCTCTCGACTGCGGTACTGCAATGCTCATCTGTACAAACAAATATCATTCTACTGTATTCTCCGTCTTACGTTCATTTCTCCGCATTCTATTTTACAAGAACCTGACAGCTTCTCATGGTTTCCAGTGCAGACTCATGCTTCTCCGGAGTCACACCCGCGCAACAAGAGGAGTCAAGAGATACCGGAAGTTCTGTCATAAATGCCTTGATCAAAAGTGCATTAGAAACCACACAGATATCAGTACAAATACCGATCAGTTCTACAGATTCAAGCTCACCGGCATCATATAACGCCTTCAGATCGGCCGCAAGTTCTGTACTGCCGAATGTCGGTTTATCATAAACCTTACATTCCTTTTCTTCACAGAAAGCCTTCAGTTCCGGAATAAGATTCCATCCTTCTGTATTCTTTACACAATGCGGAACCGGAAGATTTGCTCCTTCCTGAGTCTCCATGTAATTATCAAAATGAGTATCTCTTGTGAAGATCACTTCGCCATCAAATGTTTTTACCTTCTCAACAACTGCATCCACGATTGCAACTGCTTCTTTTGTTCCAAGTGCACCGTCCACAAAGTCCTTCTGCATATCAACAACGATTAAAACTTTCTTCATGATTCAAATCTCCTTTCCAAGATATGTATCTTCAATACCGCACGTGGAAACCACGTCCTTCTTCCGGCGGTATGTTTTTTGAGTCCACCCACTCAATCTCGATGTATCTGTCGGATGTCAGATGCTTTAACATCATATTGATCATTTCAGGAAATCCTTGCACTTCCATGGTTACGGAACCGTCATATTCATTTCTGACCCAGCCTTTTAACCCATAGGCTGATGCATACTTTTGTGCCTGATATCTGAATCCAACCCCCTGGACACGTCCATGAAATTCAATCCTTCTTCGTTCTTCCATTTCTTATTGATCCTTATTATTCCCAGATCAGAATTCCATTGGAAAGCTGCTGTAACCACTGTTTGCCGTTTTTACGTCTTGTAGACAGATCATTAACAATGACACTGCGGATTCTTAACACTTCTGTTCCTGTTTCACCTTCTACCGGACTTACCATACTGCTGATGTCATTAATTGTATAATAACGTCCGTCTTTTTCTCCAAGGTACAACATCTCATGTCCCGGGAACTGAAGAATGGTTCCAGGCTCCATTCTGTTTAATGCTTGTTTTTTCTCGATATCTGTCATCGCGCCAAGATTCGTAACCTGAACCGGCATTGCAGCCTGCCATGTGGTATTTCTCGGAATATCCAGACCAAAGCAGCGATATACATCACGAATGTATCCGGAGCAGTCCTGAGAATTTAACATGCCGCCCCAGCCATAACGGTTGCCAAGACACTTAAATGCCTGTCTTACGATTTCTGCACGTGTCATCTTGAGATAACCTACATTCACATCACGGTTTGCAGGGATCAGAACTTTTCTCTGAGAGAAGCTTCCGTCTTCATTTCGATGCGGCATTTTTACAACATAGTTGTTCCAGGAGATACGATTCATGAGAAGCGCATCTTTTTCACTTACCAGCTCTAACACAGTTCCCATCGGAAGACATTTCTCAGACACTTCCGGGTAAGCTGTACCGGCCTCTAAGTAAACTTTCTCTCCTGTTACCACAAGAAACTGTTCCATCTTCTGTGCATCTTCCCACTCTGCTTTACTTGCACAGACTGCAATATCCTTTGTCGGTACCCAGCCGGAACATACAGAGTTTTTTGCAAGTGCATATTTTCCATCAGCTGTGTAGAAATAAACAACCAATGGCTCATTGACACGTATTGCTGCACTTACCAGATTATCCCATTCTACATCAGTCTTACTATCGGATAAAAACTCCTCATACGGATACGCCTTCATCTCTGTGCGGTTCACAGAAAACGCATATTGGATCTCCATCGTCTCAGAAACATTGGCATTGCGGATATTATTACGGATCGCTTCGTAGTATTCCTCCGGAACTGCTTTTCCATCCAGGTAAAGTCCTGTCGGAGATTTAAAATTCGCATTGTTTGCCGCCATCTTCACGCCATTAAAAGTCGGCGCGATCTTCGCAAGATCATACATATTGGTTCCGGATTTCTTCAGAATCTTCTGATTCAGATCCTGAATCTCATCCTCTGTTAACAGCACTTCATTCGGCTTATTCATACGATCGATCCAGTAATCTGCAGTACACATCTGCCATGTCATATTCGGAGCCATAGAAGGACTGTATTCCATATCCATTCCCGGGCCTTCGATCAGCCAGCCATGTTTACTGAAAGAGTAATCCACTCCTCGAATTGTCTGATCACCGCTAACCATACTGCCGTCATCATTGAAATAATACCATGCACCATTCGACTCAACCCAACCGGTCTGCATCACACCGTGTACATCCAGGTAATACCATTTTCCTTGGTCTTTGACCCAACCGGTCTCTTTTTCTCCCTGCTCATCGAAATAATACCATTCATTTCCTTCCAGAGACCAGGTGCCTGCATAAGCAGTGCCTGCCGTCATACCCATGCAAAGGATAATACCTAACATACCAATTTCTTTTCTCATATATAATCCCTTCTAAAAAAACAATTGCATTTTACGATATTGCTCATGCCTATTATAACAATAAGATCGGCATCTTCCAATAGGAAAATGCCGACCTCTATTATTATCTGAAGTATTTTACACCGCTCTCGAACAGTTTGAGATCCTGCTCGCCGTAGATGTTCTTCGCAACTGCATCGCCGCGTCTCTCAGAGTGAGCCATCTTACCATAGATACGGCCATCCGGGCTTGTGATACCCTCGATTGCCATGTAAGAACCGTTCGGGTTCCAGTACTCATCCATAGTCGCGTTGCCGTTTGCATCCACGTACTGAGTAGCAACCTGTCCGTTTGCGAACAGCTTCTTAAGCCACTCTTCGCTTGCTACGAAACGACCCTCACCGTGGGATACCGGGTTTACGTAAACGCCGCCAAGTTCAGCGCCTGCAAGCCACGGGGACTTGTTGGAAACAACTTTCAGGTTTACCATCTTGGAGATGTGACGACCGATGTTGTTGTATGTTAATGTCGGAGAATCCGGTTTCTGCTCAGAGATTGTACCGTTCGGAACAAGGCCAAGTTTGATAAGAGCCTGGAAACCGTTACAGATACCGAGCATAAGACCATCGCGCTCATTTAACATCTTCTCGATCTCTTCTTTCAGCACTTCATTTCTGAATGCTGTAGCAAAGAATTTCGCGGAACCATCCGGTTCATCACCTGCGGAGAATCCGCCCGGGAACATGATGATCTGAGCTTTTGCGATCTCCTTTCTGAATACCTCAACAGAATCGCGGATATCTTCTGCGCTTAAGTTGCGGAATACTTTTGTTGTTACATTTGCACCTGCGCGTGTGAATGCTTTCGCACTGTCATACTCACAGTTTGTACCCGGGAATACCGGAATGAATACGTTCGGAGCAGCGATCTTATGGTTGCAGATCACAATGTTCTTTGCTTCGTAAACATCATTTTCTACCGGAACCTGCTCAACGCCGGACTCTGTCGGGAATACATCCTCAAGAGTTGCGCTCCATGTAGCAAGAGCCTCTTCCATTGTGATAACTGCTGTGCCAAACTCGAACGCTGCTGTATCAGTAACCTCACCGATCACTGTGCATGCTGCTGTGAGCTCTGCCACTTTGTCAGCCGGAACTTCACAAACGATGTTGCCCCAGCCTGCTGCGAAGAAGTCTTCTGCAGACATGTTGTCGATCTTAACACCCATGTGGTTACCGAATGCCATCTTAGAAACAGCCTCAGCCACACCGTTCGCCTCAACCGCATATGCAGAAACGATCTTACCAGCTGCGATATCAGCGAAAATCTTAGAATAACCGTCCATGATCTGCTCGTAGTTCGGAAGATCATAACCGTCTTTTTCAATATTGAACACAACAATCTTGTTGCCGGCTTTTTTGAATTCCGGAGAGATCATTGTCTTAGAATCTGCCACATTCACTGCGAAGGAAATCAGTGTCGGCGGAACATTTACTTCCTCGCCTCCTTCTTCCTTGAAGCTTCCGGACATACTGTCTTTACCGCCGATGGACGGAAGACCGAAACCAAGCTGAGCGTCGTAAGCACCAAGCAGTGCTGCGAACGGCTGACCCCAACGTGTCGGATCGCTTGCCAGTCTCTTGAAGTACTCCTGGAAGGAGAAGCGGATCTTTGTATAGTCACCGCCGGCAGCAACGATCTTCGCGATGGAAGAAAGAACTGCATATACAGAACCGTGGTACGGGCTCCAGCTGGAAAGGTACGGATCGAAACCGTAGCTCATAAGAGTTACAGCATCACACTTGCCTTCGAGTACCGGAAGTTTTGCTACCATCGTCTGGATCTCTGTCTGCTGGAACTTACCGCCGTACGGCATCATAACAGTTGCGGAACCGATGGAAGCGTCGAAACGCTCAACAAGACCCTTCTGGGAACATACATTTAAGGAACCTAACATGTTCATCCATGTTTCCTTAACATCAGCGATTTCTTTCTTATCAAACGGTCTGCCCTCACGGTTCGGAACCACAAGAGTAACGTCAGCTTCCTGATGTGCACCGTTTGTATCGAGGAATGCACGGCTGAGATCAACGATTGTTTTACCTCTCCAGTTGATCACAAGACGCGGGCTCTCTGTAACTTCAGCAACAGCAACTGCCTCAAGGTTCTCCTCTGCTGCATAACCTAAGAATGCATCCACATCCTTCGGATCGAGAACAACTGCCATACGCTCCTGAGACTCGGAAATAGCAAGCTCTGTACCGTCAAGACCTGCGTATTTCTTCGGAACTTTATCAAGGTCGATCTGAAGACCTGCTGCAAGCTCACCGATCGCTACGGATACACCGCCTGCACCAAAGTCATTACATTTCTTAATTAATCTGGAAACTTCCGGTCTGCGGAACATTCTCTGGATCTTACGCTCTGTCGGAGCATTACCCTTCTGAACCTCTGCACCGCAAACTTCGATGGATTCCTCTGTGTGAACCTTGGAGGAACCTGTCGCACCGCCGATACCGTCACGGCCTGTACGTCCGCCAAGTAATACGATGATATCGCCCGGATCAGATGTCTCGCGGATTACGTTTGCTCTCGGAGCAGCTGCCATAACAGCACCAACTTCCATTCTCTTCGCAACGTAGCCCGGATGATATAACTCTTTTACATAACCTGTTGCAAGACCGATCTGGTTACCGTAGGAGCTGTAGCCGTGAGCTGCCTCAGTAACGATCTTTCTCTGCGGAAGTTTGCCCTTCATAGTCTCGCTTAAGGACTTTGTCGGATCAGCAGCACCTGTGATACGCATCGCCTGATATACATATGTACGGCCGGAAAGCGGATCGCGGATTGCACCGCCGAGACATGTAGCAGCGCCGCCGAACGGCTCGATCTCTGTCGGGTGGTTATGAGTCTCGTTCTTGAAGTTTACAAGCCACTCCTCTGTCTTTCCGTCGATCTCAACCGGAACAACGATGGAGCATGCATTGATCTCTTCAGAAACTTCAAGGTCTTCTACCTTACCCTCTTTGCGAAGTTTCTTCGCGCCAAGGCATGCAAGATCCATAAGGCAAACGAATTTGTCGTCTCTGCCTTTGTACATCTCCTGATGATCTGCAAGATATTTTAAAAATGTCTCTTCGATCGGCTTCTTATAATCGCCCTCTGTGAAAGTGATGTTCTTAAGCTCTGTGGAGAATGTAGTATGACGGCAGTGGTCAGACCAATATGTATCAAGAACACGGATCTCTGTTACAGACGGATCACGATGCTCTTCGTTCTTATAATAGTTGTGGATGTGCTGGAAATCCTTAATTGTCATTGCAAGGTTTAAGGATTTGTAAAGATCTGCAAGCTCTTCATCGTTCATACCAATGAAACCTTCGAAGATCGCAACATCAGCCGGAGTCTCGAACACTGTAACAAGTGTCTCCGGGATTTCTTCCATAGCCTCACGGGAGTCTACCGGGTTGATACAGAAGGATTTGATCGCAGCAACCTGCTCAGCTGTTAATTCACCGGAAATAACATATGTAGTAGCAGATTTGATCACCGGCTCCTCTGTCTCATTTAAAAGTTTTACACACTGCTCAGCAGAGTCTGCTCTCTGGTCAAACTGACCCGGAAGATACTCTACGGAGAATACTGTGTCATTTGCCTCGTGCGGGAATGTTCCTTCGAACACCTCGTCTACCGGCGGCTCAGAGAAAATCGTAGCGAGAGCCTGTGCATAAGTACCCTCGGAAATGTTTTCAACGTCATAACGGATCAGTACACGAACTCCTGTAACACCGGAAATGCTAAGATAGCTTTCGATCTCAGAACGGAGTTCTTTCGCCTGTACAGCAAATGCAGGCTTCTTTTCAACAAATACGCGCTTTACGCTCATGTGTTTTCCTCCTTGTGTGTTTTACACATTGATTTATTTATAGTGATACTGAAAAACCATATTGTTACATATATCATCTTATCACAGCGTCATTAAATTAGTAAAATTAATATATTTAATCGTATTTATAATATGCACTTATCAAAAGATTAACTCTGCAGTGCACGGTTCGCTTCGCTGAGACTCAGGGCATCCATGGTCACTTTCATGATCTCACGCACTTCGTCTTCAGTCATCTTCATGTACTCAGCAAGTTCTTCCAGTTTGGGTTCACGTCCGAAACGCTCCGCCAGTTCTTTGGATACCTCCTGAAGAACATTGACACGTGCAAGTACCTCTTCCTCAATATTACTTGCAGAAGTCTGCTCGCTAATAACCTCTTCCATGCGGACACGGATCCTGCTCTCCAAAAGTTTTTCAAAACTTCCTTCGAAGGCATCATCCACAAGCATCATCAATTCCATGCTTGCCTCCTGGATCAGGTCTGCCATCGGAACACCGCGGTTGATATAGTTCTGCACATGCATCAGTGCATTTCTGAGATTGCCTTCGATCAGGCGCTCTCTGGCCCCTGCCACTCCTGCCTTCACCTTTCCGAGGAGTTCTTCATTTTCTGCAGCTGTACATGGCGGGATCGCAGCAAGCTCTTCCATATACACACGGTAAATATCTTCTGTCTGCATTCCGTCATCTTCCTGAACTTCTGCTTCCTCTGCCGCAGCAGCATCTGCTTCTAACTCATCAAGAATCTCCTGCGGTAATTCCATATCATCAAATTTATTTCCCATATCCATTCACTCCTTCATTCTATTCCATTTTCTAATATATCACAAATTCCCCTCTTTTCAAACGATAAATCCTATGTTAAAATGGATTCGTTCTTATAAGGAGGTCTAATAATGGATGTAAACTATGAATTATATAAAGTATTCTATTATGTTGCCCGTACATTAAGCTTTTCTGAAGCATCCAAGCAGCTCTATATCTCCCAGTCGGCAGTCAGCCAGTCGATCAAAATTTTGGAAAAGAAGTTGGGACAGAACCTGTTTATCCGCAGTACCAAACGTGTACAGTTAACTCCGGAAGGCGAGATCCTGTTCAAACATATTGAACCTGCGATGAACCTCATACGCCAGGGTGAAAATCAGCTTCTTGAAGCAAACACCTTAAACGGCGGCCAGCTTCGAATCGCAGCCAGCGATACGATCTGTCGTTATTTCCTTGTTCCGTATTTAAATAAATTTCACAGGGATCATCCGAATGTTCATATTAAAGTTACGAACTCCACCTCCATCGACTGTGCTCATATTTTAGAGACCGGTCAGGTTGATTTTGTCATCAGTAACTTCCCAAACTCCGGACTGTCCAACGTCAACAACATCCGTACGATCAAAGAGTTCCACGATATTTTTGTGGCAAATTCGAAGTATTTTCCACTTCGAAACAAGACGCTCTCCCTTCATGAACTGCTTCATTATCCGATCATGATGCTGGATCGAAAGAGCACTACCAGCGAATTCCTTCACTCGATCTTCCAGAAGTCACATCTGGATCTGGTTCCGGAAATCGAACTAAGCAGTAATGACCTTCTGATCGATCTTGCAAGGATCGGACTCGGTATCGCATTTGTTCCGGATTTCTGCATTCC
>JAFOCX010000175.1 GCA_017380975.1 Lachnospiraceae bacterium | reverse complement strand
CTCCCTGTAAAATATGCTGCACGCGCTGCTCCAACTCCTCTTCCTGCGATTTCTCCGTGTCTTCTTTTTTATTGACCGTCGATATCTCCACAGTTTCTGAATCTACAGTTTTTTCTCCGGGAAGTGCCAGCACAAACAGTAACAATCCCGAGCAGAACAGGAAGATCAGCTTCTCCTTATTCAGTTTCAATAATGATCGTAATGTTCCCCTCTTCCATTCCATACTGTTCTCCTATCCGCTTCCTCAATTCTGCGATTTGACGATTTACATTCCGGACTTGCTCTGCACCTGAATCTCCCTTCCAATCAAAGGTCATCTCCACTGCACGCAATCGCCCAAACTCTTCCTGATCCGGATCCGTTTCCATGACCACCTGCACATCCATACATTTAGCTTCTACCGACTCCGCCATCCTTCGCAGTTCCTGTTCCAGAGTCATCTCATACTGACCGATCAGTCTCTGTATTCGAGTTCCATCCAGATCCTCAATCTCCTTTTTCAATAGTCTTGCATCGGTCTGGAATGTTATGCGTTCAAAAGCACCTGCCATCTGAGCCTCCAATCCACTCAGATCCGTAATCGGAGAGAAAAACAGGTGAAGGAACACCATCCCGGCAAACAACTGCACATATTTTTCATATTTCTTATCCGGAAGCAGATTCATGAGCGCTGTCATCAGGATCATAAATGAGACCAGGCTGCGAATCCATTCATAAATTTTATTCATTTTTCTACCCCGCATACCAGACGGCATTGGTCGAAACACAAAGGACGGCTATGGTCAGTACAAACAGTGCCAGAGAATAACCGACCAACTTCAAAAGCAGACCATGCCCGGTCGCAGCTCCCATCATGCATGACACCAGACGTTTATCACAGACCGGCTGCATCACTGCCGCTGCCATATAATATAACACCATTAGGACGGCCAGTTTTAAAATTGGAATCACTGCCAGGATCAGCAGGATCACCACTGCTGCCGCTCCGGCTGTATTTTTGATCAAAATTCCGGATCCCATTACAATCTGCGAAACTGCTCCCAGACCGCCTCCTATCCCGGGGATCATCTGCACGACCTTCAGTGCAGAGGCATTTTTCAGCGCATCTGCCTGAGGAAGGATCATCCCCTGGATCACATGAAATCCCACGATCACTCCAAACATGGTTTTCATGGTCCATAAAATGAAATTGCCCAGAAGTTCTGTCAATTTCGAGATCATATCTTCCTTCCATAAGTTTCCTGCCATTACCATCAGCATATAGATCCGCATAAGAGGGATCAGCAATTCCGACAACGTGGACTGCACGACTCCGATCGCTCCGATGGTAAATCCACAGACAGAAGCCGATGTCAAGGCACCTCCTGCGGCTGCCACAGCCAGAAAATAAGCCGGAAGCAGGACCTGCATGAATCCCAGCAGTTCTTTCGTCACATCTGCAGCAATCCGGATCGAGGCAAAAAAACTGGCAGAAAGAAAGGTCATAGTCAAAAGATATACGACATAAAATCCGGTCTCCGAGACATGACCGGAACCGAAAATCCCTGCAAATCCGGAGAATAATGCTCCGATCAGCGCCAGAACCACGATCTGCGCGATCAGTTCCCCATTCGTAGTCAGTTCCGAACAGAGCAGCCGCTTCAACACTTCCGTGTATGTTTTCAAGATCTCGGACAAATTTCCATTTGCCAGATGTTCCATCATTTCAGAAAATGACAGATCCGGACGACTTGTCCCGGAAAATGAATTCAGAAACTCTTGAATCTCTTCCACATGAAAGGAATCTACGTTGATGATCTTTCCCTCCTCTCATTCCATAAACCGCTGCAGGGTTTCTAAAAGCGCCAGTAAAACCGGTCCGCTGATCACTAAGATCGACAGCTTCCCAAACATTTCCACCTGTATTCCCAAGGATGAAAATCCTGCATCTTTACAGATCCCGGAAGCAAATTCTGCCACATATGCGATCCCGACCATTTTCAATAACGTTCCAATATAGATATTCTGCACATGTATGTATGTCCCAATGGCACGGATGGTTTCCATGATCACTTCCAGTCTGGACACGCCCAAAGCCGCAATGATCACCCCGGCCGTCAAGATCAGATACGTCGAATACTCCGGCCGCAATGCCTTGATCTGCACAGCAAGCACCATCGCCACGATCCCGATGGCCGCTGCCTGTATGATCGTCATGATCGTTCACCTCCCACTACAAAGCGAACAGTGTTTTTATGGTCTCAAATAATTCATAGATATAAGGAACGATCCAAAATAAAACCAACAGCAGACCTGCCAGACTGGTAAGAAATGCCTGGTCTTCTCTTCCGCTGTGTTTTAGCACCTGACACATAACAGAAACGAGAATTCCCACCGCCGCAATTTTGAAAATTAAATTAACTCCCATATTTGCCGAAATTCCTCTCTTTATATCAATAATATGAACCAAAACATTCCGGCCGCCGTGCCAAGTGTCCGATACAGTTTCCCTAAACTTTCTGTTTCCGCCTTCACTCGTCCTATCGTTTCATCCAGCTGTTCCAGATAAAACAAAAACGTTCGTTCCTGCATGTTTCGGTCCGCATATCCCAGATTATTTCCAAATGCTCCCAGATTTTCGCGGTCATTCTTCGTCAATGGGACCTCTGCCGGGATCCGTTTTACTTCAGCTAACCAAACATCCGTAAATGTCTGGTCCCCTCTCTCAGACAACATATTCCCTATATTCAGAAAGAAACCGGCAGGTTTCCACCTCATAACATGCTCCCATTCTGAATCCGTGAAATGATTTCCGACTTCAATGACTG
>JAFOCX010000174.1 GCA_017380975.1 Lachnospiraceae bacterium | reverse complement strand
GTGGCTCATAACGCTTCTTTTGATGTAAGTTTCATCAAGCACAATGCGGAACAGTTAAATCTTGCATTTAGGCCGACGGTTCTCGATACTGTAACCTTGGCACGAGTGCTGCTTCCGAATTTAAACCGATATAAGTTGGATACCGTTGCGAAAGCACTGAATGTGTCATTAGAAAATCATCACAGAGCAGTCGATGATGCAGAAGCAACTGCCAACATTTTTGTGAAGTTTATTGAGATGTTGAAAACTCAATATGATATGACGCATTTGGATCAGCTGAATCAGTTCAATAAAGCTGATGATGCGACGATTATGAAAATGCCTTCACACCATATTATCATTTTGGCGAAAAATGATCTCGGCCGAGTGAACCTGTACCGACTTGTATCGGAATCGCATGTACGTTACTTTTCCAGACAGCCGAGGATTCCGAAGAGTCTTCTGCAGGAATGTCGAGAGGGACTGATCATTGGTACGGCATGCGAAGCCGGTGAACTGTATCAGGCGATCCTGCGCGATGCATCGGATGCAGATTTGCAAAAGCTGGTTGATTTCTATGATTTCCTGGAAATCCAGCCTCTGGGCAATGATATGTTCATGCTTCGTGAGGAAAAAAGCTCCGTCAATTCTATCGAGGATCTGATGGATATTAACCGTAAGATCGTTGAGCTGGGTGAGCAGTTTAATAAACCGGTTTGTGCAACGTGTGATGTCCATTTCCTTGATCCGGAGGATGAGGTTTATCGAAGAATCTTAATGGCAGGAAAAGGATTTAAAGATGCCGATGATCAGGCTCCGTTATATCTTCGTACAACGAATGAAATGCTGGAGGAATTCCAATATTTAGGCAGCGACAAAGCGTATGAAGTGGTAGTAACCAACACCAGAATGATCGCCGACATGTGTGAAAATATTGCTCCGGTTCGTCCGGACAAATGTCCGCCTGTCATCGAAGATTCAGATGAACAGCTGCGAACCATTTGTTACAACCGAGCACATGAGATGTACGGAGAAAATCTTCCGCAGATTGTAATTGACCGACTGGAACGAGAACTGAATTCCATTATTTCCAATGGTTTCGCGGTTATGTATATCATTGCGCAGAAACTGGTTTGGAAATCCAATGAGGATGGTTATCTTGTTGGTTCCCGAGGCTCCGTAGGTTCTTCCTTTGCTGCAACGATGTCAGGTATTACGGAGGTTAACCCGCTGAGCCCTCACTATTACTGCACAAATTGTCATTATTATGATTTTGATTCAGAAGATGTAAAGAAGTTCAGCGGTATGGCGGGATGCGATATGCCGGATAAAAACTGTCCGGTCTGCGGACTGCCGTTGATGAAAGATGGATTTGATATCCCGTTCGAGACATTCCTTGGATTTAAAGGTGATAAAGAGCCGGATATCGACTTAAACTTCTCCGGAGAATATCAGTCCCGTGCACATGATTATACGGAGGTTATTTTCGGAAAAGGACAGACGTATCGTGCCGGAACCATTGGTACCCTGGCAGAAAAAACTGCTTATGGATTTGTAAAAAAATATTATGAAGAACGTGGTCAGAGAAAACGTGAAAGCGAGATCAACCGTATCGTAACCGGTTGTACCGGTGTCAGACGTACCACCGGTCAGCACCCGGGAGGTATTATTGTACTTCCGCTTGGAGAGAATATCTATTCCTTCACTCCGGTTCAGCATCCTGCGAACGATATGACGACCAAAACGGTAACGACTCACTTTGATTACCATTCTATTGACCATAACTTATTAAAACTTGACATTCTCGGACACGATGATCCGACCATGATTCGTATGCTTCAGGACCTGATCGGTCTGGATCCGGTAAAAGATATCCCGCTGGATTCCAGAGAGGTTATGAGCTTATTCCAGAATACATCAGCCTTAGGCATTACACCGGAAGACATCGGTGGATGTAAACTGGGTGCCCTCGGTGTACCGGAGTTCGGTACAGACTTTGCGATGCAGATGCTGATCGATGCACAGCCAAAGCATTTCTCTGACTTAGTACGTATTGCGGGACTTGCCCACGGTACAGACGTATGGCTTGGCAACGCACAGACGTTGATCCAGGAGGGAAAAGCAACGATTCAGACAGCAATCTGTACACGAGACGATATCATGGTCTACTTGATTCAAAAGGGCATGGAAGAGGGACTTGCTTTCACGATTATGGAGTCTGTTCGAAAAGGTAAAGGTTTAAAACCGGATTGGGAAGAGGCGATGAAAGCCCATGATGTCCCGGACTGGTATATTTGGTCTTGTAAAAAGATCAAATATATGTTCCCGAAAGCGCATGCGGCTGCCTACGTAATGATGGCTTGGCGTATCGCATACTGTAAGGTATTCTATCCGTTGGCATATTACGCTTCGTTCTTCAGTATTCGTGCAAGTGCATTCTCCTATGAGATCATGTGTCTGGGACGAGAGAAGCTGGATCGCCATATTGCTGATTATAAGAAGCGTTCGGATTCTTTATCGAAAAAGGAGCAGGATACCATGCGAGACATGCGTATCGTACAGGAAATGTATGCACGTGGATTTGAATTCCATCAGATGGATGTATTCAAAGCGAAAGCGAGACATTTCCAAATCATTGATAATAAACTGATGCCTTCGATCAACAGTATTGATGGCCTGGGTGAAAAAGCTGCGGAATCCATTGAGGAAGCGGCAAAAGACGGACCATTCCTTTCAAAAGAAGACTTCTGTAACAGAACAAAAGTCAGCAAGACAATTTGTGATCTTATGGTAGAACTTGGGATTTTGAAGGATCTTCCTGAGTCTAACCAGTTATCCTTGTTTGATCTCTAAGTAAAAAGCGTATTTGATTTCGATCATAACAATCGGGACCAGATACGCTTTTTCGTTTCATGGGACTTGACAAATAAAGTGAAAATGATAATATATACTTGTACCCCCCAAGGGTATAAAAAGAAAGGAGAGACACAATATGGTTCAATATATCGTAACCGGAATGAGCTGTGCTGCATGCAGCTCACGTGTGGAAAAAGCGGTCTCCGGCGTGCCGGGAGTAACATCCTGTTCTGTAAGTCTCCTGACAAATTCCATGGGCGTGGAAGGAACTGCATCAGCGGATGCGGTGATTGAAGCAGTTGTCAATGCCGGATATGGCGCATCTTTGAAGGGCGCAAATGATTCTTCGGGACAGACTGTGTCTGCTGCGATGAATGAAGATGCTTTGGCGGATAAAGAAACTCCGGTTCTGAAAAAGCGCTTACTTACATCCATGGGATTTTTAGTGATTCTCATGTATTTTTCTATGGGACATACGATGTGGGGATGGCCGGTCCCGTCATTTTTTGAGGCAAATCATATCGCGATGGGATTGCTGCAGCTGCTGTTGTCAGCGATCGTAATGATCATCAATCAGAAGTTTTTTATTAGTGGATTCAAAGGACTTCTTCATAAAGCTCCCAATATGGATACTTTGGTCGCTATGGGATCCGGTGCATCTTTCATTTACAGTACGTATGCATTGTTTATGATGACAGATGCGCAGCTCAAGGGAGATACGGCGACAGTCATGTCTTATATGCATGATTTCTATTTTGAGTCGGCAGCGATGATCCTTACATTAATTACCGTTGGTAAAATGTTGGAGGCCCGTTCCAAAGGTAAGACGACCGATGCACTAAAGAGTCTGATGAAACTGGCGCCCAAAACTGCTACAGTGGTAAGAGACGGAGCTGAGATGGAGGTTCCGATCGAGCAGGTGAAAAAAGGCGACGTTTTCGTGGTTCGTCCGGGTGAAAATATTCCGGTTGACGGAACTGTGTTAGAAGGACATAGTGCTGTAAATGAATCCGCATTAACAGGAGAGAGTATTCCGATTGACAAAGAGCCCGGTGATCTGGTTTCAGCTGCAACGGTGAACCAGTCCGGATTTATCCGCTGTGAGGCAACAAGGGTCGGAGAAGATACAACACTTTCTCAGATCATCAAGATGGTCAGTGATGCGGCGGCGACCAAGGCACCAATCGCAAAAGTGGCAGATAAAGTATCCGGAATCTTTGTACCGGCAGTCATTACAATTGCGATTATCACTACATTTGGCTGGTTATTATTAGGAGAAAGCTTTGGCTTTGCAATTGCCAGAGGTATTTCGGTTCTGGTTATCAGCTGTCCTTGTGCCCTTGGTCTTGCAACACCGGTTGCGATCATGGTAGGAAATGGCATTGGAGCCAAGAATGGTATTCTCTTCAAAACTGCTGTATCACTAGAAGAAACCGGCAAAGTTCAGATTGTTGCATTAGATAAGACCGGAACCATCACAAACGGAGAACCCAAAGTGACAGATATGATCCCGGTTGACGGTGTAACAGAGGAAGAATTGCTTACTATGGCATATGCCCTGGAGAAGAAGAGCGAGCATCCGTTAGCGAGAGCGATTTTATTAAAAGCAGAAGAGCAGAATTTAACCGCAGAAGAGGTCACAGATTTCCGTGCTCTTCCGGGTAATGGCCTTTCTGCAGAATTATCCGGAGTATCTCTTTATGGCGGCAATTTAAAATACATCAGTACGAAAACAATCGTTCCGAAGGAGATTCAAGAAAAAGCAGAAGCATTGGCGGATCAGGGAAAGACTCCATTATTCTTTAGTAAAGAAGATGAGCTGATCGGTATTATCGCTGTGGCTGATGTTATGAAAGAGGATAGTCCAAAAGCGATCAAAGAACTGCAGAACATGGGAATCCATGTGGTCATGCTGACCGGCGACAATAAGAAAACTGCAAATGCGATCGGTAAGCAGGCCGGTGTGGACGAAGTCATTGCCGGAGTGCTTCCGGATGGAAAAGAAAATGTGATCCGGAGACTCCAGAAGAGCGGCAGAGTAGCCATGGTCGGAGATGGCATCAACGATGCTCCGGCGTTGACCAGAGCAGATATCGGCATCGCGATCGGCGCAGGTACGGATATCGCGATCGATGCAGCTGATGTCGTTCTGATGAAGAGTCGTCTATCTGATGTACCTGCAGCGATCCGCATGAGCCGTGCAACATTAAAGAATATCCATGAAAACTTATTCTGGGCATTCTTCTATAACTGTGTGGGAATTCCGCTTGCTATGGGTGTGTGGATCCCGATTTTTGGATGGAAATTAAATCCGATGTTTGGAGCGGCAGCGATGAGTTTATCCAGTTTCTGCGTCGTATCCAACGCATTACGTCTCAATTTCTTTGATATGCATCGTGCAGACAAAGATAAAAAAATAAAACCAATTGAACGAGAGGAGATTCAAAACATGGAGAAAACATTAAAGGTAAAAGGTATGATGTGCCCGCATTGTGAGGCAAGGGTAAAGAAAGTTGTAGAGAAGATTCCGGGTGTTGAGAGTGCAGTAGCAAGCCACACAGAAGGCACGGTTGTGATCACAATGACAGAAGACGTAGATCTTGCTCTGATCAAAGAAGCAATTGAAGATCAGGATTATAAAGTGATCGGTTAATCGTCGGAAGGGGGATTTCCATGAGCGAAGAAACGAAGTATGAGTCGGATCTGGAAAATGAAACAGTTGCCGAGGGTGAGTGCAGACACAAGCATCGCGATGCCAAAGAGGAGCGAGACTTGATCAATCGACTCAACCGAATCGAGGGTCAAGTTCGCGGCTTAAAACAGATGGTACAGGATGAGCGATATTGTACCGACATTTTGATCCAGGTATCTGCAGTCCAGTCAGCC
>JAFOCX010000020.1 GCA_017380975.1 Lachnospiraceae bacterium | reverse complement strand
TGGTTGCCGAGGCATTAAAAGAAGCAGAGCCGGGACTTCATGTTGAAATTGTTCCTGTTGTCACAACCGGAGATAAGATTCTTGATCGTGCTTTGACTGAATTTGGAGGTAAAGGTGTATTCATTTCTGAATTCGAACAAGGCATTCTCGAAGGACGTTTTGATGCAGCTGTCCACAGTGCAAAGGATATGCCTATGGAACTTCTGGATGGGTTAGACGTGGCAGCCGTACTTCCCAGAACAGATGCAGAAGATGTGTTTGTAACCGTAAAAGGAAGAGACATTTCCAATTATCCGATGGTGATCGGAACCGGAAGCTTAAGACGACAGCTTCAGATCATGGAGCAGAAAGATGCAGTCTGCAAGCTGATCCGTGGAAATGTAGATACTCGTCTTGCTAAGTTATATGAAGGTCAATACGATGCGATTATCCTGGCCGCTGCCGGCTTAAAACGTCTTGGATTATTTGCTGATGAGCGATTTGAATTTGAGTATCTTTCAACGGATTCCTTTACACCTGCAGGAGGCCAGGCGATCATTGCGATCGAAGCAAAAGCTGATTCGGAATTTTCAGATTTGTTTGCTAAGATCAACCATGAACCGTCCGCACTGGCGCTTCAGACAGAACGATATGTTATGGAATATCTTGATGCCGGATGCAATGAAGCAGTTGGCGCATACAGTTATTTGAAAGATGGTCAGCTGGTCATTCAATTATTAAAGGAAACAAATCAAGGGCTCGTTCGCCGCGAGATCAAAGGAAATCCTTCAGAATATAAAGCATTGGTTCGTGAGCTGGTACATTCTGTCAATTCCGGCATGGTATATTTGGTTGGTGCAGGTCCTGGCGATCCGGAACTGTTGACTCTGAAAGGAAAACGTCTATTATCACAAGCAGAAGTTCTTGTATATGACAGACTTGCATCTCCGGAATTTTTAAATATGGTTCCGGAAACTTGCGAGAAAATATATGTTGGAAAAGTTCCCGGAAACCACAGCATGGCACAGGAGGAGATCAATCAGGTTCTTGTGCAGCATGCTCTCAAGGGGAAAACGATCGTACGTTTAAAAGGCGGAGATCCGTTTGTATTCGGACGAGGCGGGGAGGAAATTCTCGAACTCGAGAAACATGGGATTCCATATGAGGTTGTATCCGGAGTAACATCACCGGTTGCGGCTCTTGCTCACGCGGGAATTCCGATCACTCATCGCGGGATCGGTCAGAGCTTTCATGTGATTACCGGACATACTGCGATCAAATCCAAAGGAATCGGAGTATTAGAGGCAGAAGATGATACCTTGACCGATGGTTTTGCAGAATACGCAAAACTTCAAGGAACTCTGGTATTTCTTATGGGACTAAAGAATCTGGATCTGATCGTTGAGCGCTTGATCAAAAACGGAAAAGATGCAAAAACACCGGCAGCGATCGTGACGGATGGCACCCTTCCGTCTATGAGATGTGTAAGAGGCACGCTGGGAGCATTGCCTCAGCTTGCAAAAGAACATGGATTGAAATCTCCGGGAATTATTGTTGTAGGGGATGTTGCAGGATTTGAAATGACTGCAAAAAAGACATTGCCATTATACGGTCTTACAGTAGGTGTTACGGGTACCGATGCGATCTACGAAAAATTAGCTGCAAAATTGTATGCAGAAGGCGCTTCTGTCTCTCATGTAGGTAAATCAAAAATCCTGCCAATGAATGAAGATGCATTGGTGCAGGCGGTAAGAAACTTGAAATCTTATCAATGGATCGTCTTTACCAGCAGGAATGCAATAGATCTGTTTTTCCGTACAGTCAGAAATGAAAATATTGACATGCGTGCATTTGGTCATGTAAAATTTGCAGTAGTCGGACGCGGTACCAAAGAATATCTGGAACAGTTCGGTTTCTATGCAGATTATATGCCAAGTGAATATACGACAGACAGTCTGGCAAACGGACTTACGAAAGTGGTAAAACCGGGGGAAAAGGTATTGATCCCGAGAGCAAAGCAAGGATCCCAACGATTGACAGAGATTTTAAAGGCAGCTGATATCAAATATACCGATCTTTCCATTTATGATGTAAAAGCAGAGCAGTCCAAGGTGTCAGACATCAAAGGATTGGATTTTCTGACTTTTGAGAGCGGATCCGGTGTTCGTGGTTTTTTTGAAACGGATGCAGATGAAAAAGCAGAGATCCTGAATCAGTTCGTTTATCCTGTTTGTATCGGACATGTGACAGCCGATGTTTTAAAGGAATACGGTGTCGTACGTGCTCTGGTTGCAAAAGACTATACAGCAGATGGAATCTGTGAGATCCTGAAAGAAGGAGGACACAATGTTAGCAAAAATTCTGGTAGATAATAATACAAGAAATGAGTGGAAGGCAGAATGGGGCCTCGCAGTCTATATTGAATACGAGGGCCACAAAATCCTTCTGGATGCGGGAACAACGCATGTTTTTGCTGAAAATGCCGACATGATGGGAGTTGATTTGAGCGATGTGGAGTTTGGAGTCCTTTCCCATGCTCATTTCGATCATTCGGACGGTCTGGATATCTTTTTTGAGCGAAATGACAAGGCGAAGTTCTATCTTCGCAAGGCCTGTGAGGAAAACTGTTACAGCAAAAAAGGCGGTACCGAACTTTCCTACATCGGTATCAAAGAAGGATATCTGAAACAGTTTGCGGATCGTTTTGCATATACGGATGAGGACCTGGAAGTTATCCCGGGTGTGACCTTGCTCCCGCATAAGACAAAAGGTCTCGATAAAGTGGGTGAACACGCAGGAATGTATGTAAAGATCCGCGGTCAGTTCCAGCCCGATTCCTTTGATCATGAGCAGAGCCTTGTATTTGAGACAGACCGTGGCCTTGTTGTATTTAACAGCTGTTCTCACGGTGGTGCCGATAATATTATCCGTGATGTGCAGAATACTTGGCCGGATCAGCAGATTGAGGCGTACATCGGAGGACTTCATTTATTCCGTTCATCAGATGAAGAAGTGTATGCTTTTGCAAAAAGAGTGAAAGAAACCGGAATTAAACGTATCTATACCGGACATTGTACCGGTGAACGCGCCATGGAAATCTTAAAAGAAGAACTTGGTGATGTGATTCAGGAGCTTTACACCGGATTGGAAATGACATTCTAATGAAATTTTGAGAATGATAGAGGAGATTGCTATGATGCAGACAAGAGTAGAAGAAACCATTAAAAAACATGACATCGGTTATAACTGTGCACAGTCAGTTGCATGTACATACTGTGATCTGGTTGGCGTGGATGAGGAGCTGATGTTCCGTCTTACAGAGGCACTTGGCGGCGGCATGGGCGGAAAAGAAGCTACTTGCGGTGCCGTATCCGGAGCATGTGTTCTTGCAGGAATGAAAGCAAGTACAGGAAATCTGAAGGCTCCGAACAGCAAAAAAGACTCCTATGAGCTTTCCAAAGAAATCGTAAGACAGTTCATTGAAATGAATGGTTCTGTTGTTTGTAAAGAGATCAAAGGAACAGAAACAGGAAAAGTACTTCGTCCGTGCGAAGACTGCATTAAAGATGCAGCTGAGATTGCAGAGAGAGTACTTTTTAAATAAAGAAAGGATGAAAAGCAGATGAGTTTAGATCAGTGGCTTCCATTTGCGCTGTCTGTAGTCAGCGTAATCTTTGTAATTTATGGTACACTCATTTTAAAGAGAAAATGGACACCGATCGGTGCCAAAGTTCTGGTTGAACCGGAGCACCTTGAGGCATGGTGTAAGAATGAAGGAAAGACAAAGATCCTCTGGGGAGTTGCCGTTATGTTTGGCGCCTTATATTATGCAAATTTCCTGATCCCGATCATCTGGGCAGGCTGTTTTGTCGTTATGGCTATTTATTGCATTTACCTCGGTCAGGACAATAACCATAAATACATGAAGAACTAAATATTTTATTATATGAAAAGGTTGTGATGAAAATCATGGCCTTTTCTGTTATAATGAAAGTGTTTCAAATTCGAAAAAGGTTTGTGCAGGGAGTGGAAATATGAAATTGAAAAATATGCTGATCGTAGTGAAGGATATCGAGCGATCCAAAGCGTTTTATAAAGGGTTATTCGGATTGGAAGTTCTGGCCGATTACGATGGAAACGTTGTTTTGACAGAAGGGTTGGTATTGCAGGACGAGAACATTTGGGCAAGTATGTTAAATAAACCGATTTCTCAGTACACCAATAATGCAGAGCTGTTTTTTGAAGAAAATGATATGGACTGGTTTGTTAAAAAGCTGAATCGATGGGAGGAAGCGATTTCGTATGTAACAGAATTTACGCAGCACGAATGGGGCCAGAGAGTTGTAAGATTTTATGATCCGGACGGTCATTTGATCGAAGTAGGAGAATCGATGGATTTTGTAGCCAGAAGATTCTTACAGCAGGGATATAGCATTGAAGAAACTGCTGCGAAGACGCAGATGGCGTATAAAAAGGTAGAAGAAATTGCTGCCTTACTGTATGAACCGGAGGAATAACGCCTATGGAACCGACAGAGAAGATCTATATCGAACGACAAAAGAATTATACGAAGCAAAGAGGAACGTTCGGACCGACGGGAAGCATTAGCGCCAATGGGTGCGGTGCGATCGCGGTCTATAATGTGCTGATTCATTTTGAAGTGAAAGCAGACTTCATGGACATTGTAGAGCGGTTTAATCGACAGTGGCTGTTTTCAACATCGCTTGGCGGTTTCATGGGATCCTATATTTTTTACCTCGCATATATACTGAAACAATATCGACTGCAGGTGCGCCCGATTTTGTTCACTCCGAAGGCCATAGATACATTCCATCTGGATAACAGATCTGCTTTTATATTGTTATATGGATGGAGAAAAAAACAGAAGCTGGGAGCACATTATCAGGCAGGATTTAGCCATGCAGATGGAACGATTACCTTACACAATCCCAATATAACATATTTTGGCATCAAAGATCTTCTGCGTGAGAAGCGCAAGAAAGAGAAGATGTGGTTTTGCATGGGTTTGATGATTCGCAAGCATTAAATTATCATAAAAAAGAGGGAACCTTTTTCAGATTCCCTCTTTTTCATTATTTCACTTCTGTAAAATCAGCATTCGGAGCAGCCATCAAAGAATAGTTTTCATGGTATACAACGAATCCCGGAGCTGCACCCGGAACTTTCTTCAGGAGTTTTCTCTGAAGATAATCAATTTCTACCTTTGGATTGCTGCGTCCTTTGGAATAGAAGGCTGCCAATGCGCCGGCCTCTTCGTAAACACGGTCCGGAAGTTCTTTTCCCTCTGTTTTTACGATAACATGAGAGCCCGG
>JAFOCX010000173.1 GCA_017380975.1 Lachnospiraceae bacterium | reverse complement strand
TTGAATGGTCAGGGACAGATCAAAGACTGGATCGTTTACCGCCAGTTCTCGTTGGAATGTCGTGACGCAGGTCTGGGTTGTGTCTGTGATGCATATGAAAACGGTATGCCTCATGAGCAGATGATGGATATTTATATGAAGTCCATTTATAAGGCCATGATCTTATCTGTGATAGAAGAAGAACCGGCGCTGAATGGGTTTACAGGAACCGGATTTAATGAGCGGATCCAGCAGTTTAAAAATTTGGATCTGGAATTTATGGAACTGACCAAAGAAGAAGTGCGATGCAGACTGACCCAGAATCTGCCGAGGGACAATGACTCCGTGCAGATCAGCAAGGAACTGAATATTCTGCGCCGTGCCATCAGCAGCAACGGCCGCGGTTTGTCCATTCGTGCACTGATCGATCAGATACCGACCATTTTACCGAAATTATGTCCATGTATGCTGATGAGTCCGATCTCCGTGGCCCAGTATCTGTCGGTGGATAATGAACTGTTTGATATCGTCGTATTCGACGAGGCGTCTCAGCTGCCGACCTGTAAGGCGGTTGGCGTTCTCTCACGCGGTAAGAATGCAGTGGTGGTCGGTGACCCGAACCAGATGCCGCCAACCAGTTTCTTCGCCGGAAACACGGTGGATGAGGACAATCTGGACATCGAGGATCTGGACAGCATTCTGGATGACTGTCTGGCTCTCGGTATGCCGCAGACCCATCTGAAATGGCATTACCGAAGCCGTCATGAAAGTCTGATCGCTTTCAGCAATCAGGAGTTTTACGAGAATTCCATGCTCACGTTCCCATCGGTCAATGACAGAGAAAAACGTGTGAAGCTGGTGAAAGCGGAGGGCTATTTTGAACGAGGTAAGAGCCGTGTGAACCGGGGCGAGGCGAAGGCCATTGTGGACGAGATCCTGCGCCGATACAGTGATCCGATTCTGAGAACACAGACTGTCGGTGTGGTAACATTTAATATCAGCCAGCAGATCCTGATCGAAGACATGCTGCAGGCAGAATACCAGAAGAATGCAGAGTTTGATCTTTGGGCAAACTCCGGTGAGGAGCCGCTGTTTGTGAAGAACCTGGAAAATGTTCAGGGCGATGAACGTGATGTGATCCTGTTCTCCGTGGCATTCGGTCAGGATGCGGAGGGAAAGATGTCCTTAAACTTCGGTCCGATCAATAATCAGGGCGGATGGAAGCGATTGAATGTGGCAGTGACAAGAGCCCGCGAGGCCATGATGGTATTTACGATCATGACCGCGGAGATGATCGATCTGAAACGTACCCGTTCCAGAGGTGTGGAAGCACTGAGAAGCTTCCTGGAGTTTGCCGACCGCGGTATCCTTCAGTCTGATTATAAGAAAACTGTGGTATCCAAATATCAGGGCATTCTGAACCGTATTTGTAAAGAACTGGAAAAAGCCGGTTATGAATACGAAAAGGCAGTGGGACATTCAGATTTTAAGATCGATCTGGCGGTGATCAATCCGTATAATGAAGATGAGTATCTTCTCGGTATCATGCTGGATGGTGATTCTTACCGTCGATCCACCAACACCAAAGACCGCGAAGTGGCGCAGATCAACGTGCTGAGCGGACTTGGCTGGAATCTGTACCGTATGTGGACCATGGATTGGTGGGACAACCGGGAGAAAGAACTGGAGAAGTTAGTGAAGGTTCTGGAAGAGAAGAAGATCGAGGCCTTTGACCGTAAGAAGAAGGCTGAATCTGCCTGCGGAGCTTTGGTGGAGGATCAGGAAACGAAATGTGCCCCGGTTGAAACGCTTGTTTGTGAACCTGATATCAGAATCAAGAGATCCTATGTCATGAAAGAATACAAAAATGCGGAACTTCCGGTGACTCAGATGAGCTCGGCGGAATATGCGGACATTGCTTCCTTGGAACAGATTGCAGAACGTCTGCAGCAGATCATCGATACAGAAGCACCGATCACGGAATATCGACTGATCCGTAAGACTTTACGCAGCTGCGGTATCAGCCGTCTGACACCGCAGGTGGCAGAAGCAACCGCCAATGCATTGAAGAATGTGTTATGCAAAGAATACCAACAGAATGGTGTGAAGTTCTATCATGTGGCGGAGGAACCACTGGATTCCTATCTTGCGTATCGCATTGATGTTTATACAGATGATAAGAGAAATCTGGATGAGATCTGTTGTCAGGAGCTGAAAAATGCCGTTTGTCTGACTTTGCAGATCAAAGGCGGACTTATGAAAGAAGATCTGGTCCGTGAGACGATCCGTACCATGGGATATACGCGCAGCAGAACTGCACTGTCCGATGCAGTGACCATCGGTTTAAGATATGGTTTGGAGACCGGTGAGATCGTAAAGGATGACATGAACGTATATCGTTTGTAAGAACATAGAAACGGAGATGTAAGAATGAAGCTTATTTTACATGATCTGACCAAAGAACAGTGTCAGAACGCCGGAATTGCGGATCTTTCGGAAGAGCAGTACCGGATCATAGACAGTTCTGGGATCGATCGCTATTGTATCGGATGTTTCGGCTGCTGGCTGAAAACACCTGGACGATGTGTGATCAAAGATCAGTTTCGGGAAATGGGAGAGACGTTGGCGAAAGCGGATGAACTCCTGATCATCTCGAGAGGAACATTCGGAAGTTACAGTTCCGCTGTAAAAAATGTACTGGATCGCTCCATTTCCTATGTGGAGCCGTTTTTTGAGATCCGAAAAGGTGAAATGCATCATAAAGAACGATATCATAAAAATCTGACAATCTCTGCAATCTTCTACGGATCCGATATGACAGAGAACGAGAAGGAGACCGCCAAAAATCTGGTAACTGCCAATGCCGTAAACTTAAATGCTACAGTAGGCAACGTTTGTTTCCTGAAAGATGCGGAAGAGATCAAGGAGGTCGGATTATGATTCTTATGGTAAACTGCAGTTACAAAGGTGCAGCAGCCAACACCCGTTATTTCCTGCAGATCCTGGAGAAAGAAATCAAGGAACTTTCGCAGGAAGCAAGTGTGATGTTCGATAT
>JAFOCX010000002.1 GCA_017380975.1 Lachnospiraceae bacterium | reverse complement strand
CTGTAACATGCTGCAGGTAATCCACCATCGGTCCCTGATCTGCGATATCATGCAGATAGATCTCATAAGAAGCAGAACCGGCCAAAGGATTATCCTCTGCAAATCCCGCTGCCAGATCTGTATTTTCGCCAAAATACTCCGCTTGAAATTCCTCCCACGCTGCATCTGCTGATATAAATTTCATATCCTTGATCGCAGCATGTTTCTCCTGTCGGATCTTCTCTCCGATTTCCTGAATCTCTCCGTCAGAAAGTGTTTCCTCAAAGAATATCGTAATTCCCATCGTAGACTCTGCCGTCACCACCATGTGCTGTACATTGGTGATCACAGAAAAGAATACGCAAAACAAAAAAATACATGCAGAAATGATCGCGGTAGACGCAAGGGAGAACCAGATATTTCTGCATATATTTATAATACCCTGTTTAAAACAGTACCAGAATGTGCTAATTCTCATATCGATACCCGCCTTCTTTCACATCGCTGATCACGATACCTTTGTCCATGGTGATCACGCGTTTTTTCATCATATTTACCAGTTCACGGCTGTGAGTTACTACGATCACGGTTGTTCCGCGACGATTGATCTCCTCCAGCAGTTTCATGATCTCCATTGCATTCTGCGGGTCCAGATTTCCCGTAGGCTCATCAGCAAGCAACACTGCCGGCTGGTTGATCAACGCTCTGGCAATGGCCACGCGCTGCTGCTCTCCACCGGAAAGCTGATGCGGGAACGCTTTATATTTCGATGAGAGGCCGACCAGCTTCAGCATACGCGGAACCGCTTCCTTAATGTTTCGTCCCGGTACACCGATCACTCTCTGGGCAAAGGCAATATTTTCGTAAACCGTCCTGTCCTTTAATAAACGGAAATCCTGGAACACTACACCAAGCGTTCTCCGGTACCTCGGAACATAACGCCTCGGCATCGCGCCAAGATCCATATCATTAACGACAACACGGCCGGAAGTCGGTTCAACCTCTTTTAAGAGAATTCTCAAAAGAGTGGATTTTCCGGAACCACTCCGGCCGGTAATAAAGACAAATTCACCATCTTCGATCGAGATGTCTACGCCTTTGAGCGCACGGCTGCTCTTATCGTAAGTCTTTGTCAAATTATTAATTTCTATCATATTAGTAATCCAGGTTCTCCATATACTTCATGTACTTAACAACCATAAGTGCGATCTTAAATGTGATCGCATCTTCAAAGACACGAAGATCCAGTCCTGTGCTCTTCTGAAGTTTGTCCAGACGGTATACCAGAGTATTTCTATGAATATACAGCTGTCTGGAAGTCTCAGATACGTTCAGGCTGTTCTCGAAGAATTTATTGATCGTAGTCAGAGTTTCCTCGTCGAATTCATCCGGATTCTTGCCATCGAAGATTTCCTTGATGAACATACGGCAAAGCGGAAGCGGGAGCTGATAGATCAGACGTCCGATACCGAGGTTGGAATACGCCACCACGTTCTTACCGCTGTAGAAAATCTTTCCTACGTCCAGAGCCATCTTCGCCTCTTTGTAGGAACGGGAAACATCTTTAATTTCATTGACAATCGTACCAAAAGCGATATGCACTTTAGACATCGCCTCTGTGTTCAGCATATCCAGGATCGTATTTGCTGTCTTCTCAAGATCCTCGTATGTTTCACCCGGTTTCACTTCGCGAACCAGAATGATATTCTTCTCATCTACCGCTGTGATAAAATCTTTTGTCTTTGTAGAGAACAGACTTCTCACGGTCTCAAGAGCATTGACATCCTTTTCATTCTTCGTCTCGATCAGGAAAACAACACGTTTCACATTGGTCTCAATATGGAGCTTCTTCGCACGGTTGTAAATGTCAACCAGAAGAAGGTTGTCCAGAAGGAGATTCTTGATAAAGTTATCCTTGTCAAAACGTTCTTTGTAAGCCACCAGCAGATTCTGAATCTGGAATGCTGCAAGTTTACCCACCATGTAAACATCATCGCTGCCGCCTTTTGCAAGCAGGATGTACTCCAACTGGTGCTCATCGAATACTTTGAAGAATTGATAGCCGGAAATCACCTGACTGTCAGCCGGAGATGCGGCAAAAGCGAGAACAGAACTCTCATAATCCTCTGCGCGCTCAAATGTGGATGCTAATACCTTTCCCTCCACGTCGCAGACGCAAAGGTCAATCCTCGTAATATCTTTCAGTCCGTCAATATTGGACTGCAAAATTTGGTTGGAAATCATAGCGTCCTCTCCTTTTTCGAAATAATAGACATATCCAAGTCTTATTTTAATACAAATTTACCAAAAAGGAAAGCAAAATTTTGTATCTTTGTACAAAATATATTTATTTTTTGGTATAAACAACGAAACCGAAGCGAAATATCGCCTCGGTTTCTGTTTAAATAGACTAATATATAATTGTACATTCTGTTTCTCTGTCAAAAATCTGAACCTTATCTGCATCCAATGCCAGGATCACGGTACTTCCCTCTCCGCCTGCCGGCACCTCATCTGTCAGGCAAAGACCGGTTGTTTCTTCCAGAATAAAGCGAAGCATTTGTGCGGAGTAGCGTTCTTCCATTCCCTGCACCTTGCATGTCAATTCTCCTTCGCCGGCTTTCTTCTTACCGGTTACAACGCTCAGAGCATCTGCTCTCACTCCTACAAGAACTTCCTTCTTTAAGTATCCGCTTTCTAAAAGCTGTCTTCCCTTATCCTCTGGAAGCAGAACTTTTCCTTTTTTGAAACTGAGACCGGCCGTTCCGTTTTCCTCATAAACGATCGCCGCAAAAAAATTCATCGGCGGATAACCAACCACGCCGGCCACGTAGCGATTCTTCGGAGATGTCACTAACTTCATCGGCGTGTCATCCTGGCAGATCTCGCCATCATTCATAACGATCATACGTCTTCCTACCGTCATGGCCGTTCTCTGATTTTCTGTCACATAGATCACCGTCATATCCATCTTCTCATGGATATTTAAAAATCTCTGGCGGATTTCTTCCTGAAGTTCCTCATCCAGATCCGCGATCGTACTGTCCAGCAGAAGAATCTTCGGTTTACGAACCAATGCTCGACCCATCAAAACCTGAAATGCCTGAAGTGGTGTCAGTTCCTCCGGAAGCTTATCTAAAATAGCCGTAAGATTCAGCACCGCTGCCGTTTCCTCTACTCGCTTATCGATCTCTGCCTGACTCATTTTCGCCATACGAAGCGCAAAAGACAGATTCTCCAGGACCGTCATGTGCGGATATAATACACTGTTGCGGAAGATCATCGCCACATTTCGTTCTCTCGGCTCTGCATTTGTCATATCAACGCCATCAATATACAAAGAACCGGAAGTAATTTCTTCCAATCCTGCAATCATACGAAGCAGTGTGGATTTTCCGCATCCGTCCGGACCGGACAGTACAAGAAATTCATGGTCTTTGATCTCTAAATTAAAATCCTTGATTGCCTGTCGGCCGCCAGGATAAATCTTATTTACATTTTTTAATAATAAACGGGACATCGATTTCCTCCCAATATACAGACTTTATAATTATATGGTACACAACTTCTTGTGTTTTTTCCATATGGCAAAACGCCAAAATATTGAATGATTTTCCATGAAATTTGTATATGCCCGGTTGTGCGTTGGGTGTTTTTCCTTTCATTACACGAAAAAAGCGCCCTCATAGAGGACGCTTTTGTAAAAAATGACGATTTTTCTATTCGCGCAATAATTATTTGATAGCGATTGCTTCCATCTCAAGTAATACGCCCTTCGGAAGTTTAGCAACTTCTACGCAGGAACGTGCCGGGCACGGAGTCGGGAAGTGTTTTGCATAGATTGCGTTGATTGCTGCGAAATCGTCCATGTTCTGGATGAATACGCAAGTCTTAACAACTTTTTCCATGGATGTGCCTGCTGCTGCAAGAAGGTTTGTCATGTTCTGCATAACCTGCTCTGCCTGAGCCTCAACACCTTCCGGAACTTCGCCTGTAGCCGGGTTTACCGGGATCTGACCAGAAGCGAATACGAAGCCGTTTGCTTCGATAGCCTGGGAATACGGGCCGATAGCTGCCGGTGCATTGTTTGTCTTGATTTCGATTTTCATTATAGTTACCTCCACTATTATATTTATTTTTTGTAACCAAACTAAATGATAGAGCGGTTACCATAGCTTACTTTGTTTACAGTGATTAATGTTTGATCGCGCGGATACTCTTCTCTGTGATCTCAACCTTTCCTTCTTTTAACAGATGACCCACTGCACGTTTGAACGCATTCTTGCTGAGTTTGAACTCTCTTGCGATCACTTCCGGGTCTGCCTTGTCGTTGAACGGAAGCACGCCGTCAAATTCATTGATCACCTGCATTACAAGCTCTGCATCTGTGAAGATCTGGTTGTGAGCTTTATCTCTTGCACTTAAATCCAGTTTACCATCTTCTCGCACTTTTGTCACGCGTGCATGTACTCGCTGGCCAACTTTAAATCCGCCAAAGAGTTCTCTTCTCGGGATCAGGCCCTGATACTTCTCATCCACAGCTACAAATGCGCCGATTTCCGGATTGATCTGGAAAATAAAACCGTCCACTTCATCACCTGTATGATACTGGGAATCTGTTCTGAGGAACTGATATACCTTCATAGTTGCCGCAAGACGATTGCTCTTGTCAATATAAAGTGCGACCAGAACATGCTCACCTTTTCTTACCTGATGTGTCTGTTCCTTAAACGGAAGCAGAAGATCTTTCTCCAGACCCATATCCAGAAATGCACCGATCTTAGATGTGTCACGCACTTCCAGGATCGCTGTTTCTCCTAATGTCAGCTTCGGAACACTTGTGGTTGCGATCATTCTGTCTTCGGAATCTTTATATAAGAATACATCCAGCAGGCTGCCAATCTTTGTTCCTTCCGGAACCATCTTTTTCGGAAGCAGTACGCCTCTCTCCGGGCTATTCGGGGTCCAGCCTTCTTCAGCCAGATATACACCAAAATCTTTTTCTTTAATGACCTCTAAGGTCTGAAGCTTTCCAAGCTCTAACATGTCTTTCGTCCTCTCTTTCTTTTCTAATGAGTACTGACTTTCAACTCCACATTTGCATACACACTTCCGTCTTCTGCGCAGAGGGAAACCACATATTTGTCTCCGTCTACTGCCGCTTTCAAGGACAGAATATCACCTAACACAGCCGCTTTTCGATACTCCGCACGGATCCCGCAGATTTCAGCGCCTTTCGGAAGCACCTCTGAAGCAATAGCAACATACTGCGCATTGTTCACATGAAGGTTCGTATCCAGATGCTGTTTCATAACCGGAACGGTACCAACGATCTCCATCTCCTTCGGGAGGGCGATCTTTCTCGGGAGATCTTCCATGTCTAGCCTCGGCTCTACCACCGGGTAAAGACTGGTTTCCTCCGGTGTCAGACGAACCGGTCTTCCTGTCACAATATCTGTCAGAAACCAACAGGAATCTGCTTTCACGAGATAATTTCCATCTTTATCTAAGATCGCAAAATTTCTCAATCCATAGATACCCTTGAAATCATATGGCCATGTCGCGATGGTAATCTCCTCTGCCACATCCGGTCTGCGAACCACTTCCACATTCCAGGCTGATAATAACCAGGATTTCTTCGTTTCCTGAACATGAGCAAAACCAAGTCCTGCATCTTCTGACTGGAAGATCGAACAATCCTGAAGATAATTCATCACACCGGTAATGGAAAGTTTTCTGTTGGTGTCCGTCTCGCTGAAGCGGACACGGCTGTTAAAACTGTACATGAAATACTCCTATCCTTCATAACGGAAAAGCTCCAATTTCGTACGAAATCAGAGCTTTTGCTGTACGCGTATTAATTTTAATATGCTTTATAAGCTTTGTCAAGGATTCCCGACCAGGATTTCACCGGAGCAAATCTTTTCTG
>JAFOCX010000172.1 GCA_017380975.1 Lachnospiraceae bacterium | reverse complement strand
GTGGTTCGGATGGGACTCAAGACCCGGGAAGTATACTTTCTCTACCTTCTCGTTCGCTACAAGCCACTCAGCAACTTTGAGAGCGCTTGCGCAGTGTCTCTGTACACGAAGCTCTAATGTCTTAAGACCTCTGAGGATTAAGAATGCTTCCTGCGGACCAAGTACAGCACCTGTCATATCTTTGAGACCAAAGAGACGAACCTGTGCCATAAGATCAGCCTTACCAACTGCAAGACCTGCGATAACGTCGCCGTGACCGTTTAAGTACTTTGTTGCAGAATGAACAACAACGTCAGCACCTAACTCGAGCGGTCTCTGAAGGTACGGTGTTGCGAATGTGTTATCGCAAACAACTTTGATGTCAGCGTTGTAGGAATGTGCGATCTCAGCTACTGCTGTGATATCTGCGATCTTGAGGTTCGGGTTAGCCGGTGTCTCAAGATATACCATAACTGTGTTCGGTTTTAATGCTGCTTTCACTGCCTCAAGGTCAGCTGTGTCAACGAAGGAAACCTCAACACCATAGCGTGTCATACCATGCTCTAATAAAGCGTGTGTACAGCCGTAAAGTGTACCGTCAGCGATAACGTGTGCACCTGCGCGGCAGATAGTCCACATAACAGAAGAGATAGCGCCCATACCGGAGGAGAAAGCTACAGCAGCTTCGCCACACTCAAGAGCAGCTACTTTTCTCTCGAGAAGATCTGTTGTCGGGTTGCCGAGACGGGAGTAGATATGACCATCTTCTTTCAGCGCGAAGCGGTTACCACCCTGCTCACAGTTATCGAATACGAATGTAGAAGACTGATAGATCGGTGTTGTTAAAACGCCATACGGATTCTTGCCAAGTACACCAGCGTGAATGGCTTTTGTTGCAAAGCCCATGTTCTTGTTTTCCATTTTGAAAACTCCTTTCGTAATTTCCCCACATAATTATGACGCAAATACTCTTTGCGCCAAATACACTGTAACACATATCATGAAAAAAAGCAACATACATTTGTATAATATTGCCAACGAAAAAGGCGGATCGGTTCCGGCTTTTTATCACTTTCACAGTTTACCGTGTGAGCAAAAAATAAAACGCCAAAAATTTGTTATTACAAACTCTTGACGTTTTTATGCCGGCAGCGAGACTCGAACTCGCACGAAGTCACCCCCGTCAGATTTTGAGTCTGATGCGTCTGCCATTCCGCCATGCCGGCAGGTCTTACAACCGATATGTAGTTTAACACATCTCTTTTAAATTTGCAAGTTCTTTTTTGTTATATTGTCTACGCAATTCGACATCCTGTATCATCATATAGAAACAGAAAAGGCATGAACAAATGTCCATGCCTTGAATATGCATAATAAGGAGCGGTGATTTATAAAGCAACCAGAACCATATCTTTTGCGATCTCCGGAAGCTCTTCGCTGTCCTTGGATACGCTTAATACAAAGTTTACATTGTATTTTGCACTGATCTGCTCGAGGTCAGCAAGTGTAGCTGTGAGGTCTTCACCCTCAAGGGAAGCTAACTTGATGAAGCTGTCAAGATACATAGCCTCAAGATCGTGATCCTGGGAAATAATTCCACATACGAAGCCGATGAAGCCTTCAGCGTTATGTACCGGATACTCTGCTACGTTGATAAGACGGATCTTATTGCTGAGCTCGTACATGTGCTTAGCGCTCTTATCTAAGTAAACGATAGAACCTTTAGCTTCTTTAACAGCTGTATTAGCCATATCTAATAAATATTTTGTTTTGCCTTTACCCTTTTTTCCTGCGATGATCTGCACCATAATGATCTCCTCCTTGAATTTATATAATTTGTATAAAAAGTCACTTTTGGCATGTTTTGATTATAGTCTATTTGCTCAAAAATTGCAACGATTATTTGTCAATTTTCGAAATAATCTCTGTCATGTCATCATATAGGGCATTTCTGCTGTCTGCTTTCATAATAACAGATGCAAATTCACGTCCGTCTTCCGTCCTGTTTCCCATGATCAGACAGTATCCTGCCGCCTGAGTTGTTCCGGTCTTTCCGCCGAAAACAAACAATCCTTCCGGAGTTTCACATTTACCATTCATATAGTAGTTTCCAACTCCCCAGGATGCAGACAACGGTCTACCGTCTGCATCGAAATAAGAAGCATTGTGCGCATGAGCTCCAATGATCGTGCGGAACACTTCATATTTTAATGCTTCATTAAACATCAGGTAAAGATCGTACGCTGTTGTATAATGATCCGGGTCTGTCAGTCCATTGGCATTCTTAAAATGAGTACCGGTTGCTCCGATACGATGCGCTTCTGCATTCATCATTTTAACAAATTCATCAATGGAACCGCCAATATGAACTGCGATCGCATTGGCTGCATCGTTGCCGGATGGGATCATCAATCCGTAGAGCAGATCTTCCAGACTCATAACGTCTCCGGGTTTGACTCCCGCCATAGAGGAACCGGATTCAGTAATGATCGCATCATCTGTTACTGTTACGAGATCATCCAAATTTCCGTATTTCAATGCCAGAATCGCAGTCATGATCTTTGTCGTACTGGCCGGATTCATGCGTTTCAGCGCTGACTGTTCAAATACTGCTTCTGTTCCTCCGATTTCATAAACAGCTGCAGCATCTGCGGTCAGTACAGTATCTGTGTTCTCAATCGTGCCCGGAGCACTGATATCACTCGCAAATGAACGCGAAAAACCGTCTGATCCGACTTCTTCAAGCTGAACCAGGCGATCTTCAAAACTATAGGGATTTTCAAACGATACCTGCTTCTGACAGCCGCACAATCCGAGCGCCGCAGCCAGAATCAGAGAGATCATCCGAAATCTTATCTGAACATTTCTCTCCATTCTAAATCTCCACGATCAAGAGCTTTTACTAATAATTCTGCTGTCGCCAGATTGGTTGCCAGCGGAACATTGTGCGTATCACAAAGCTTCACCGCTTTGTTAACATCCGGCTCATGGGACTTCGGAGCTAACGGATCACGCAGGAAGATCACAAGGTCAATGTCATTATTCTCGATCTGTGCTCCCATCTGCTGTTCACCGCCCAGATGTCCCGGAAGATATTTATGAACAGTGAGGTTCGTTACTTCTTCGATCAGCTTACCGGTTGTTCCGGTAGCATAAAGATTGTGCTTACATAAAATTCCCTTGTAAGCGATGCAGAAATTCTGCATAAGTTTTTTCTTGGAATCATGAGCGATTAGTCCTACATTCATAATGTTTCCTCCTAAAATTCCAGTTTGCTTGGCTGGAGACCGACATTCAATACAAGTCCGACTCCTATATATAGGCTTACCAGTGAACTTACACCGTAACTGATGAACGGTAACGGAAGTCCGGTGTTGGGAAACACACCGGTCGCAACTGCAATATTGGTAAAAGCCTGAAATCCGACAAGTGCTGCCATTCCGGTACAGATCAGCTTACCGGACATGTCTCTTGCCTTTCCTGCCATCCGCAGACATTCATAGATGAACCACAGATATAAAAGCAGAACAATCATACAACCTACAAATCCAAGCTCCTCTCCGATTACAGAGAATATAAAATCCGTATGTTCTTCTGATAAGAAGTTTCCGTTTTTAACAGAAATAGCTGTATCATTGAATAGTCCCTTTCCATAGAGCTGTCCGGAACCAATGGCCATTTCTGAGTTTTTCTGCTGCAGATCCAGATCTGCATATTTTTCCGGGTTAATAAATGCCAGAATACGATTTACCTGATATGGGCGTAAAAACGGAACCATATTATGCTGTGCCAGATAAACGATCGTGGCAATTCCCGGAACTCCCACTGACAGGGCTCCTATGATCCATTTATAACTGATCCCTGCAATGTAGATCAAACAAAGAATAAACACCATGATCACAATGCTGGTAGAAAGATCCGGCTGTTTCATGATCAGAAGCAGCGGGACAGCTGCCAGACCTGCGATCAGGATCAAGATCAACGGCTGGTCGATCCTTTCCTGGTTCCTTTGTAAGAACCAGGAAAAGAATGCGATCAGACCGATCTTTACAAATTCGGACGGCTGCAGTCGGCCTAAAACCGGAAGCTCGATCCAACGCTGAGAACCAGTACCCGAGCCGCCGAGCTGACCCATAACAATTACTGCTGCCAGGATTCCAATGCACGCTAGATAGATCAGAACACTGAATCTAAGAATAAATCGATAGCTGATCAGTGAAAGAATAATGGCGATCATTAATCCGCCAAATAAACCGATCAACTGTCGGTTCATGTACGAACGATCTCCGCCGACTGCACTGTTGATAACCATCAATCCAACGCCATTTAAGGCCAGTACGGAGAGCAGGATCTTAAAATTATAGTCTCTGAAATTGTATTCGGAAAGCATTTCTAACAAATCCCCTTGGTAAGAAGAACACGAACCGGGACACTTACATAAAGAACAGGTACCTTCTCGGACTTCTCTCCGTCTTCTACCTGTGTGATTTTTATCTCTAGTCCTGTCGTATCAATTTCCATGTATTTTGAAATGGCTTTTATCATATCGTCTTTGATCATTTCAAGAATCTCCTGCGTACATCCAATGCGGTCTGCGATCAATACAAACTGCAAACGTCTCTTTGCGATCGTACCGGAGTTCTTCT
>JAFOCX010000171.1 GCA_017380975.1 Lachnospiraceae bacterium | reverse complement strand
TGTATCGCTGAAACGCCTTCATTTTAACGTCTAACATAGCTATGCCTTCCGGCGTTCCGAGAAGATCACTCATGTTAGTTTTGAATACTGTTAAGTTCAGTTTATTTCTGTCGGATTTGCGAAACCTACCAGTGGTGTGCAGAACAGACAGAATACTAAACTGACGATAAACATGAGCCTCTTCATCTCTGTATCCTCCTTCGTATCTATCACATTTCCTTCATCATACAGACGTCGGGATATATTACTCTAATCGTATTATATCATCTCTACACCAATTCTTCTGGGGCAAAGCTGCGGCAATCATGTGGTAATTCGATCACAAAAATAGCTCCGTCAGGTGCACTTTCTGCGTAGATCGTACCGCCCATATACTCCAAAGAAGCCTTCGCGATCGCAAGTCCCAGTCCGTGATTTCCGTTCTTTCCCTTATGGAAACGGTCAAAAATACGTGTAACCTCTTCCTGTGGAATTCCCGGACCATCATCCCGGATCACGATCCGCACACATTCTTCCTGTATCTCCACCGCCACCGTCACCTGCATCTTCGCATAGCGGATACAGTTGGAGACCACATTGGAAAATGCACGCTCCAGGAGCATTGCATCCACGATCATTTTATGCTCGGTTCCCGGTTCGAATACCAGTTTTTTACTCTGGGAGAATGCAAATCCTTCCAAAAGCTCCAGTCTCTCTTCCACAAAACTCTCGATATTCATCTCCACCGGAACCACCTGGTATCGAAGCTGATCCATTCTTGTCAGTGTCAGAATACCATCCACCACTTCCGTCAAGCGGGTGCTCTCATCAAGAATGATCCCTGCCGCCTGAGCGGTATCTTCAAACACACCGTACTGGATGCCCTGTGCATAACCGCTGATGGACATGAGCGGGGTCCTCAGTTCATGAGAAGCATTCTGGAAAAATGTCCGCTCCGCCTGGTCTGCCTGTGCCAGTTTTTCCTGCATCTGGTTGATCTCGTACTCCAGTTGGAGCAGTTCCTTCACGGTCGCTCCTGTCTCTACTTTTTTAAATTTCTTTTCGCCAATGCCTCGTGCTGCTTCGCTCAGTCGGATCAGAGGTCCGGAAATACTTCCGGCCACAAACCAGAACAGCACGATCGCGATCGCAGTGATAACGACCATGATCAATAAAACGAACTGAGACATCTGATCCAAGATCATACTTGTATCGTAGATCGGTGTATATAAGACAAGATGCTTTACGTGATCAGGATCTCCATGTTCCAACTGACGGTAGTACAAGAGATACTTTCCGGCTCCGATCGTCTCTTCCAAAATGCGTCCCTGTTCCCAGAACTCTTCGTCTCCGGTCGCTTTTGTCAGGAACATGGGATAAAACTCACTCATCTCCGGTCTCTCATCAAAATTCACCGGGTAAAGTACACGGTAACCGCCGCTTACCGCCATCATTCTCGTTTCTATACCCTCACTTTGAAGTTCATCCTTCAGCAGAGAAAGAAGGGTCTCCGAGTCTTCCTCGTCTCCGATCACCTCTGCTGCAGAAGCCGGATTGTTCTCATGGAGCACCTTTTCCACACGGGAGATCGTCAATTCCAGATCTCTCTTCGCATTGTAGTTCATATGTCCATCCAGAGTGTACCGAAACATCAGCCAGACTGCCAGCGGAAATGCGATCAGGATCACGGTTACCGGCAAAAAGATTTTCATCCGGATACTTGCTTTCATTATTCTCCTCCGGCGATCAGACGGAAACCATATCCCCAAACCGTCTCGATCTTCACTGTACTTCCTTGTTCTTTCAGCTTCTTGCGCAGACGCTTTACCATATCATCCACGGCTCTTGTGTCAACTTCCTTGCTGTCCACTTTCCAGAGAGCCTTTAACAGATCATCTCGGCTGGCCGCGTGCTCCGGATACTCAAGCATATGATTCAGAAAATCAAACTCCAACGGTGTAAGCGCAAAGTCCGCTCCTTTCAGCTGTGCCGCACGACGTTTTGTATACAATATAATGTCGCCAAATTCCAGAGTGTCTTTTGTTTCTTCCTCCGGTCCCGCAAATGCATCCACACGGCGGAACAGCGCCTTTACGCGTGTCACCAGTTCCAGCGGAAGAAATGGTTTTACCAGATAATCATCACTGCCCAATGTGATGCCTGTGATTCGATCCAGCGGAGAATCTTTCGCCGAAACGATAATGATCGGAACATGACTTCTCTTTCGGATCTGTGTGCACACAGTCAGTCCGTCCATGCCCGGCATCATTACATCCAAAATGCAGAGGTCCGGCATTTCTTTTTCACACGCTTCCAAAATAGACTCTCCATCATGGAAGCAGGTCACTTCGAACCCTTCTTTCTCCAGGAAATTCTGGATCAGAAAGCATATATTTTTCTCATCATCAGCTACATAAATCTTCTTTGCCATGATGCACCTCCTCGATCATTACTTACTTGAATTATACCAGTTTCCATGTTTTCGGTAAATACTGTGCCGCAAGTTTGCCTCAAAAGCCAAATTATTCTAAATCACTCTTGTTCTTTCCATAAAAATATAGTAAACTCATCCTTAGTGATACTTCACTTCATTACCACGCGAAAGGATTGGCAATATGAGCGAATTAAAATTTATTGAACAGATCATCGATGAGAAGTCCGCTATGCTCATCGAAGCAAATGATAAAATCTGGGAATATGCTGAACTGGCATTCCATGAGACAAAATCTGCAGATTTAATCTGTGATATTTTAGAAAAAGAAGGCTTCACTCTCACCAGAGGCGATGCAGGAATTCCGACCTGCTTCACAGGAACTTTCTCCTACGGAAGCGGAAAACCGGTCATGGGTATCCTTGGTGAATACGATGCACTGGCTGCCCTCAGCCAGAAAGCCGGACAGACAACAAAAGATCCGATCATCCCGGGCGCACCTGGTCACGGATGCGGACACAACTGCCTCGGCGTTGGTTCTCTGGCAGCTGTTATTGCAGTGAAAGAATACCTTGAGGCAAATAAAAAAGACGGTACGATCATTTACTTTGGCTGTCCGGCAGAGGAAGGCGCCGGATCCAAACAGTTTATGGCAAGAGCCGGAATGTTTGATAACGTTGACTTCGTGTATACATGGCACCCGTCTACCAAGAACGCGGTTGAGGCCACTCATTACAATGCGATCATGGGCGCGAACTTTATTTTCACAGGTGTTTCTTCACATGCCGGCGGAAGCCCTCATCTTGGACGAAGCGCCCTCGATGCTTGCGAACTGATGAACATTGGCTGCAACTATTTGAGAGAACATACCATTCCGGAAGCACGCATTCATTACGCTTATATCGATGCAGGCGGAACCGCTCCGAACGTCGTTCAGGATCACGCGATCATCCGCTACGAAGTACGTTCTCCGTGGGTATGGCAGGTAAAAGAGCTCTACGAACGCGTAAAGAACTGTGCACGCGGTGCTTCCATTATGACTGACACACAGTACCGGGCAGATCTTTCCATGGCATTTACCGAGTATCTTCCGAACAATGCCCTGGCTGCCATCGCAGATGAATGTCTGAGAGAAGTCGGTGCTCCGAAATGGGACGAGTCTGACTATGCTCTGGCAAAAGAATTCCTGAATACTTACAATGACATAACCAAACAGTCGATCAAAGAGCAGATCATCGCAACTTACGGCGAAGACCGCTTGGAAGAGATTTTAGAGCGTCCGCTGGATTCCGAGATCCATCCGTTTAATCCGGACAAGATCAATCTCATCGCAGGTTCCACTGACGTAGGCGATGTCGGTTATGCATGTCCGACGTTAAATATCAACGTTGCAACTGCTTGTATCGGCAACGTTGGTCACTCCTGGCAGATGGTTGCCCAGTCCTGCAGCCCGATCGCTCACAAAGGAACTCTGACTGCAGCCAAAGTTATGGCACTGTCCTGCATCCGCACTATGGATCGCCCGGATGTCATCGAAGCAGCGAAGAAAGAAGTAACAAAACGAAACGGCGGCAAATACACCTGTCCGCTCCCGGATTCTGTCCTTCCGCCACTTGACACCTATTAATCCTGATATTTCCGACTCGGCACAGCTTTCCCTGTGCCGGGTCTGTTTTTTATCATTTTTTGTCGAAACCATACCATTCTTCTTTTATTTGTGCTACACTATACCATGACATATGATCACTTTATAAGGGGGTACATAATTATGAAAGTGACAATTGCGATCGACTCCCTCAAAGGCAGCCTTTCTTCTCTCGAAGCGGGTCACGCCATTGAGGCTGGCATAAAAAATGTGTATCCGGATGCAGAGGTTTTTGTACGCCCATTGGCAGACGGCGGCGAGGGAACCGTAGAGGCTCTGACCATCGGCATGGGCGGAGAACTGGAGACCATCATCGTAACCGGACCGCACGGACGCCCGGTTTCCTGTCAGTATGGTATCATCAAAGAGACCAATACTGCGATTATGGAAATGGCGACTGCAGCAGGTATTACACTGGTATCCGGTGAGGAGCGCAATCCGCTCAAAACCACCACTTACGGTGTCGGAGAAATGATCCTCGATGCGATCCGCAAAGGATGCAGACGTTTCATCGTGGGCATCGGCGGAAGCGCTACCAATGACGGCGGCATCGGAATGCTTCAGGCATTGGGCTATGATTTCCTGGATGCTGACGGACAGCCAATCCCACACTGTGGAGCCGGTTTAGAGTTTCTTGCAAGCATTTCCGCAGACCATGTC
>JAFOCX010000170.1 GCA_017380975.1 Lachnospiraceae bacterium | reverse complement strand
GGCCACAAACACTCTCAAAACAGAAAAATCCCTGGATGGCAGGTTTTTCAAAATTCCTGCCATCCTGGGACTCTTTTATTACCAAGTTGACTCAACTAAATATTTACTCTACTTCTACAATCTCCACTCCTGAAATATTGGAAGTAATTTCACTCTCTGTGTATACCTTGCGTACCGTATACTCTTTCACTTCTACGATCGCATCTTCTACAAGATCAGATATATCCTCTCTTAAACTGCGGTTATAGCGGAACACAAGTGTTCTTTCCTCGAATCCGGTCTCTTCATTATAAACAAGTTCAGAGCTTCCATCCCACTCTTCAAACACTTCATCTCCCATGATCAGTCTTACATCGGATGGGGCAATCTCTCCTGCAGATGTCATCTTTACCGTTACGTTGAAGATACCTGTGGAGATCTTTGTTGTCTCAATATCTGTAATCTCAAAGGTCACGTCTCCGCATGCCGCTGAACCAAACTCCTCAAGGAGATCGATCCTGGCACCAACTTCCAGCGGAGCGGTTCTCTCTTTGCTTACAGAAACCGGCAGCCACCATTCCGGAGCTTTCACATAAATAGTTTCCGGAACTTTCGTATTTTCATAAACAAAGAAATAGGATCCGTCTTCTGATACGATACCCGGTTCTTCCTCTTCTAACTCTCCGCCTTCAATAATAACCAAAAGATCCGTAAATCCGGAACTCTTTTCTGTTTTCTGCTTGATTTCTTTCTCAAACGCCTCATCCTTTGCGACCTTGATCGGTCCCATCAGGACCGCACCTTTTTCGAAATCGTGGTATTTGGCATTTAAGATCAGCTGATCCGGTGCGATCATACCGGAAATCAGTTTCACAAGAAGAAAAATTACTGCAACTGCCAGAACTGTCAGAGGCAGAATCTTCATATATACCTGCAAGAGCGGATTATTCTCCTGCATTTCATCTTTCATTTTACCCATGATGTCTCATCTCCTTCGTCTTCCTCTTAGCAATTAGCACTCATAAACCTTCTTACCGCCGATATAGGTTGAGGTCACCTTAGCGTTAAGGATTGCTTCACTCGCGCACTCCAGAAGATCCGTATCCAATGTAATAAAATCTGCATACATGCCCGGTTTGATCATACCCTTCACGTCTTCATCGAAGGACGCATATGCTCCGGCTGCAGTATAACCGTAGAGTGCCTGTTCGCGGCTTAAGATCTGGTTTGGCCAAGCCGGTCCATTGCCCTTTGTACCGCATCCGGTCACTGCACAATACAGACCGCGCATAGGAGCAAACTCTTCTACCGGACAATCCGTTCCAAACGGAGCATGAACACCGCTCTCAATATAATCTCTCCATGCATAAGATGTGCTTCCGAGTTCTTTTCCCACGCGGTCAAACACAATGTGCATGTCGTAATCAATAAATACCGGCTGAATATAGGCGATCACGTCCAGTTCTTTAAAACGACGGATCTGCTCTTTATCCGTGATCTGACAGTGTACAATGCCGTGACGCGGGTGGAGATACGGCATTTCTTTTCTTGCTCTCTCGATCGCATTTAAACACATCTCGACTGCACCGTCGCCGATCGCATGCAAAGCGGCTGCCATATTATGTTTGTGCGCCTTCATAACCAGATAATCCAGTTCTTCCTGGGTCTCATAGATTGCCAGTCCACAGGTTGTCGGATCGTCTTCATACGGTTTTCTCATTAATGCCGTTCTGGCTCCGAGAGAACCGTCTGTCAGTATCTTTACGCAGGAAATCTTGAAGCTGCGGTTTCCGTAACTGTCATCGAATCCCTTTTCATCGAAGAACTCATCGATAGTCGCTTTCTCTGTCAAAAGAGCCTGCTCCGCCATGCGAACTTTCAGTCTGCCCTGCTCGCTGGCTTCTCGGATCAGCCCCATCATCTCATACGCTCTTCCATCCGGCGTATATTTAAAATCGTCTGACTGAATGCTGGTAATACCTGCTGCAAAGAGATCTTCCTGACATTCTACCATCATATCCAGCAAAGTTGTTAATCCCGGAGCCGGAAGATTTGCCTTGATGTCATCGAAAACATTTTCCTTGATCACACCATTCGGAGCGCCATCCGGGTATGTCTCCGCAAATGCGCCATACTGGCCAACGGTATCTTTAGTGAAGCCCAAAAGTTCCATCGCCTTGGAGTTCATGACCGCCACATGGAAACAAGTGCGCATGATGATCATCGGATACTCTGTTGTAACTGTATCCAGATCCTTTGAGTTCGGAAAACGTCTTTCATCTGTAAAATAATCCTGATTCCAGCCCTCTCCTGTCAGCCACAAACCGCTGTTCTTGTCGTACATATTTGCAAAGCCGTCTTTCATTCGAGTCAGCACTTCCTGCAAAGAAGTACAGCCTGATAAATTTACCGCACTCTTTTTCGCCTTCGCATAATGGAGATAATGCATGTGGCTGTCATTAAAGCCCGGCATTAAAAACTGTCCGCTGCAATCCAGGATCTCCACATCCTGCTCTTCACGCTCCGCTAAATATCTCTTTGCGCCCTCTTCGGTTCCTACATATGCAAAAAAATCGCCGACAATGACCGCTGCTTCCGCCTGCGGATTTGCAGCATCCATCGTTGCAATCTTTGCGTTTCTTACTAACATTGCCATATATCATTTCCTCATTTGTTTCACAAAATCTGCCACCTAATTAGTATACGATAGACCGCCTTTGAATGCAAGACTCCCCGGACAGAATGATACAAAACTGACCGTGGAGAAACTATTTTTTATTCTTCTGCTTCTGTCTGCTGCACGGCTTCGCGTGTCGCATCCACAAGCTTGATCGTTCTATTTTCAACTTTTACAATGCTGAATACAAATCCGCCAAAATGAATATCTTTGTCATTCTCTTTCGGCAAATGACCGAGACGGGAAGTAAGAAAACCATTGAGTGTATCAAAATTCTCTTTATCCTGTTCCTCAAATTCAATTCCCAGAGTATCTTCCAGATCCACCAACAGAGAAGTTCCCGCCAGCTGGAATGTGTTGTTGCCGGAAGAAACGATATCCACTTCCTCCTCATCATACTCATCCATGATGTTGCCGACAATCTCCTCAAGGATATCTTCCATCGTCACAAGACCGGCTGTCTGACCATACTCATCGATCACGATCTCCATGTGAATCTTCTCAGACTTCATCTCTCGGAACAACGCATTGATATTCTTATGTTCCGGAACAAAATGCGGTTCTCTCAGGAGTCCGTCAATCTGACTGATCGGCTGCTTGAGGTATTCTTTGATCTCCGCAAAATAAAGCGCATCTCTCATATGGAGGATACCGATGATGTTGTCAATATCTTCTCCAAAAACCGGAAGTCTGGAATTGATCGATTCTTTAATGATAAAATCCATTGCCTCCTGCAATGTGGCCGTTCCCTCAAGTGCAACGATATTCAGTCTGTGTGTCATAATATCAGAAGCCACTTTGTCATCAAACTCGAAAATGTTTGTGATCATCTCTGCCTCACTGGCCTCTAACACACCCTGATCATGAACTTCATTGACCATGTACATGATATCCTGCTCCGTCACCTTGTCATCCTTTGCATGTGTATCGATTCCCACAATGATCAAGATCAGATGGGAAACAAATTCCATCGTTGCAGTAAACGGTGCACAGACTTTCATTAGCAAGTCAATACTCGGAAGTACTTTGTAACAAAACCGGATCGGGCTTTTCATAACCAGCCATTTCGGAATGATAATACCGAAACACACCAGTACAAATGCAAGTACGGCAATTGCCAGTACATAAGAAACAACATTGAATAACACGATGGATACACGCTCAATGTTCGGGATCTTCCAAAGAATACCTTCCATATATCCAACAAGATACGGAAGAACTCCCACACCCATTGCAAGGCTTAATACCATCGTGATCAGCTGATTGGTCTGGACAAATCCATGCGGATTCTCCCGGATATGTAAAAGACGTTCTGCCTTTTTATTTCCCTCGTCCCGCTCATCCTCCAGAACACTTGTGTTAAGCGCCTGGATGGCTGCACCAAATCCATAAATCAGATAATAAATAACAAACGCTGCTCCTAAAAGCAAGATTCCAGTCCACGAATTACCATCGTCCATTGTAAAATTAAACTCTCCTTTTCTTTGCAAAATTTAGCATAACATCGATAAATATAGCATTTGGGCGTCATTTCGTCAACCGTCTTCTCACCTCGCTTATGTAAGAAGTTCCAGGCTGACTCTCAGTGCCGCATTGACCTTTTCCTGCAAGTCCCCCTCAATGTGACAGATTTTTTCACGCAGTCTCTGCTTATCGATGGTGCGCAGCTGTTCCAGCAAGATCACGGAATCTTTGACCATATCACAGTCTCTTGACGATAATTCCACATGCGTCGGAAGCTTTGCCTTGTTCATTTTTGATGTGATCGCCGCACAGATCACCGTCGGACTATGCTTATTTCCCACATCATTTTGTATAATAAGAACCGGCCGCACTCCTCCCTGTTCGGAGCCTACGACCGGTCGTAAATCTGCATAATAAATGTCGCCACGTCTGATAATCAATCGCTTCACTCTCCGCTTTCGGTTTCTTTTTCTGTACCGATAGTATTGACATCCTACGATTAAGTTATGCAGAGCAATGACGTTTTGCCCGTTAATTCATGATCAGAACCCTTCCAGTTCGCATGATTCACAGGTCTGGGTTCCAACCACTACTCCGTTCCTAACGTACACACGCGGAACTCGTTTTCCAATCATACATGGGATTTCATAATGGAAACCGCCGCAAAATCCCACCAGTTCATCCATGGAGATCTCCAGATCTCCGTCACTTCCGAGAAGTGTCACCTCAGAACCTTCAACCGCATCCGAAACTTCCGTCAGATCGATCATCAACTGATCCATGCACACTCTTCCCAGGATCGGAACCCGTTTTCCACAAACAAGAACATGACCCTTTCCGGAAGCATTTCTCGGATAACCATCTGCATATCCGATTCCCACGGTTCCGATGATCATATTCTTCTCGGCGACGAATGTTCCTCCGTAACTCACTGCATTTCCTGCTCTGATTTCTTTGATGTATGTAATAAAACTTTTTAATTCCATCGCAGGTCGGATCTTCATCTGATCTTTCTTTACCTCATCTGACGGATACAAGCCATAAATGGTGATTCCTGCACGAACGGCATCCATGTTGGCTTCTTTCAGATCCATGATTCCCGCACTGTTGGAACAATGCACGATCGGAACAGAAATCTGTCTCTCTGTCAAGAATCGGTTGAATGCCCGGAATGCTCGAATCTGCCCTTCCGCATAAGATTTATCAAATTCATCAGCCCTTGCGAAATGGGTAAACATTCCGCAGATCTCAATTCCCGGAAGAGTACTAATTTTTTTCACAATATCTGCAGAATCCTCTGTCGGTGCAAGTCCGATGCGGCTCATTCCCGTATCTACCGCAATTTGAACTCTCGCTTTCTTTCCCAACTCCATTGCGAGCCCGGAAAGAAGCTCAGCCCTCTCCAACTGGAACACGGCTAGGCAGATATTTTGCAAAATGATCTCTCTGTAGCATCCGGATGGCGCTGATCCAAGAATTAAAATATCTTTTGTAATCCCATGTCTGCGAAGCTGAAATGCTTCTTCTGCAGTTGCCACCGCATACGCAAATACGTACGGATCAATGGTCTTTGCGACCGGAATTGCTCCGTGTCCGTAACCATCTGCTTTTACCACACCGAACATCTTTGTGCCGGGAGTCAGATTGGCCTGCATGGCTTTCATATTTTCTTCAATTCGGTCCAGATGAATCTTTGCATACGCTCGCTCAAACTGTCTCATTGATAACCTCCCCTATGCAGTCCGCCAGCTCTCCCGCCAGTACGGAATGCACACCATATTTTCTTGCTGCCGTTTCTCCTGCCACCCCATGGATGTAGACACCGAGAGATGCAGCTTCACACTCGTCCAAACCAAGACCTGACAGGCCGGCGATCACGCCGCATAACACATCTCCGGAACCGCCTTTCGCCATCGCAGAAGATCCGCTCGTATTCACAAATACGTTACCGTCTTTTCTTGCGATCACGGTTGCAGCATCTTTTAATACACAGGTCACACCATACTGCTCCGACACTTCACGAGCTGTATCAATCAATGCTTCCCGAATCTCATCAACCGTTTTTCCTGTCAGTCTGGAACACTCTGACAAATGCGGAGTCAAAATAATATTTTCCGTAAAAAAGTTTTTCAAATATGGATATCTGGCAGCCAGGTTGATCGCATCCGCATCCAGTATGATCGGAACGTATGCATACTCCAAAACAGCTTCCACCATCACGCGGCTGTACTCCTCTGTTCCGATTCCCGGTCCAAGGATGATCACATCTGCCCAGTCTGTTTGATTTCTGATATAATCTTTAAATTCGCCCGGTTCATGAGAAGCCCATTCCGAGGAATATGTGGTCAAAATTGCTTCCGGAAGCTTCTCCTGGATCATGGTTCGATTTTCTTCGACTGTCAGTACCTTTACCAATCCGGCACCGGTACGGTATGCTGCCTTCGCCGCAAAATAAGCCGCCCCTGCCATATTCTTAGCTCCTGCAGCTACCAGGATCTTTCCGTAGCTTCCCTTATGGGAATATGCTTTTCTCTTTGGAATATTCAATAAATCTTCTTTTGTATGTGCCAGAATATAGGTCTCAGCTGTCTCTTTGTCGACAGGAACAAGTCCTATGTCTGCCACGGTTACGGTTCCGCTGTACTCACGTCCCGGAAACAGAACATGACCAAGCTTCATTTCTCCAAATGTCACCGTAGCATCTGCCCTGACTGCACAGCCGAGGATCTCACCATTATCAGAACTAATTCCGGAAGGAATATCCACGGATACAACCTTTGCACCAAAATCTTCTCGCTGGGTATTGATCAGTTTCAATAGTTCCGCGTATGTCCCTTCCACCGGTCTTGTCAAACCGATCCCGAAGACTGCATCGATCACCACGTCGCAAACACCCGGGATCAGGTCATCAAGGCGATAGATCGGAATCCCAAGCTTCTCTGCGATCAATAACTGACTTTCCATCTCATCACTCATATGGCCGTCTTCAGACGGCAGAATGATCACTGCTGCAAATCCACGCAAATGCAGGATGCGGGCTGCAGCCACTCCGTCTGCACCATTATTTCCAAATCCGCAAACCGACCAAATCACACCTTTACGAGAAGGAATACAGATTTTTTCATGACCAATCTGTCTTTCTGCCTCATTCGCCACTTCCAGTGCAGCGCGCTCCATTAGTACCAGAGAAGGGATTCCAAAATCATGGATCGAACGCATATCCATTGCTTTCATTTCTCTGCCATTTACCAGATATCTCATGAATCATCCCCCTCTCCCACAGCAAAGGCCATGACAAATTCCTTGGTATCGGAAATCGAAACCTCGATCCGTTTGATTTTTTTCTCGTCTGCAACATTCCTCGCATTTCCATGGAGGATCACGTACGGTTTCCCAAGTTCATCCCTCAGTACCTCCACATCTTTCGGCATAAAAGTGCGAAACCCTGTTCCGAGCACCTTGGCCACTGCCTCTTTCACAGCAAAAGTGCCGGCAAGCACAGATACTCTTCCATCTGCCTGCCGGCGCTCTTCTTCCGTATATACACGCAGTAAAAAGGCCTCTTTTTCACAGGCCTTTTCTACACGTTCAATTTCGATCAAATCACAGCCAACCCCAGTTAACATGTTAATTATCCCGTCTACTTTCCTGCTGGTTTATACTTCTTTCTCCAGACGTTCTTTTTCTTTTCTCTCACGTTCGTCCATCATACTGCTTACGCGGTAGGAAAGACGCATCAGACTGTCAGAAAGATGTACGTTTTCTACCACAACATCATCCGGAACCGTTAAATCCATATGTGCAAAGTTCCAGATCGCTTTGATACCTGCATTTACCAGGCGCTCTGCAATCTCCGGCGCTTTGGACTTCGGAATCGTAAGGGCTGCGATCTGCACTTCATTTTCAATAATAAACTGTTCCAGATCATCGATACCGCGAATCTCAACGCCGCGCACCACAAGACCGATCAGTCTCGGATTAATATCGAACATTCCCTTGATCATAAAACCACGCTTTTCAAAGTTTGCATAGTTGGCGATCGCCTGACCAAGATTACCGGCACCAATGATGATAATGTTGTGCTGTCTGTCAATACCGATGATCCTTGCGATCTCATTGTAAAGGTATCTGACATTATAACCATATCCCTGCTGACCAAAACCGCCAAAATTGTTTAAATCCTGACGGATCTGGGATGCGGTTACTTTCATCCTTGCACTCAGTTCATTGGAAGAGATACGTTCGATTCCCTCCTCCATTAAATCTCCAAGATATCTATAATATCTAGGCAGTCTTGCAATTACTGCCTTAGAAATCTGTCTTTCATCTGTCATAATTCTTTCACCTTCCCGATGTGGATTTCATTTGCCCATCCACAAATCAACCTGTAGATATTATAACACACTCCTTCCATTTGTCAAATCCTTGTCAAACATTTTTAACAAAAAATCGCTTCTCAATTTGTAAGTTTCGTACAATTCTCCCAAAGAACCTGGTCTGACATACAAAAAAAATACAGGCAGCTCTTTTTTCAAAGAATCTGCCTGCATCGTTCAATTACAGTTTTTCTACCATATCAGCCGCATGGTTCAGGAAGTCTGCCTCGATATACTCAACAGTACCTTCATCCACAAATCCTGCCATCTGCGGACGGATCGGGATCTGCGCAAGAACGTTAAGACCGTGTGCCTCAGCAACCTTATCGATGTGACTTTCACCAAATACGGAAATCTTCTTACCGCAATCCGGACACTCTAAGTAGCTCATGTTTTCAACAAGACCGATGATCGGAATATCCATCTTCTTCGCCATGTTAACAGCCTTCGCAACGATCATAGATACAAGATCCTGCGGGGATGTTACGATGATGATACCGTCAACCGGAAGAGACTGGAATACAGTAAGCGGAACGTCACCGGTTCCCGGCGGCATATCTACGAACATGTAGTCAATATCTTTCCATAATGTCTGATTCCAGAACTGTTTTACCACACCTGCAACGATCGGACCTCTCCAGATAACCGGATCAGTTTCATTGTCAAGGATCATGTTCGCGGACATGATCTCGATGCCTGTTGTGGACTGAGCCGGGATCATCAGCTGTCCATCCGGAGTTACGTATGCCATCTGGTGAATACCAAATGCCTTCGGGATAGACGGGCCTGTGATATCAGCATCAAGGATACCTACACGGTAGCCTTTTGCACGCATCTGGCAAGCCATAAGGGATGTTACCATGGACTTACCTACGCCACCCTTACCACTTACAATACCGATCACTTTCTTTACAGAACTTCTCGAATCTAATTTCTCAATAAAATCTTCCTTGTTCATCTTCTGCTGTCCTACTGTCTGTCTGCTGCTGCAGTTTGCAGTACAGGAACCACAGTCATGACTGCATGTTTCTGGTGTGTTGCTCATGTTAATTTCCTCCAGTTTCTAAATTAATAGTCCTCAAGACCGGTGGCGATCAATTCGCAGATAGCTTCTAACGCTGCCTCCTCATCTTCGCCTGTGCACTGAACCTCTACGATCGCTCCGCATTTGACGCCGGAGGCCATGACATTCAGAACACTTTTTGCATTGATTTCTTTATCTTTATGTAAGATCATAATCTTAGACTTAAACTTCATGGAAGCCTGGCATAAAATGCCTGCCGGACGAAGATGAAGACCGGTCGGGTTTACGATCTCGATTTTCCTAGATTTCATTGGTGTACCTCTCCTTCCTAATAAAGGATTCTATAATAGAATCTTAGGAATGTCAAGGCATGGCCAGTTTGGAATAGACACAGCCGCAGTAGTTCTGACGATAGAGATCATGCTCCTTTGAAAGCTCTGTGGAACGCTTGTAACCGTTCTTTTTCTTGAAATCAGAATTTAAGAATTTCACACCGTATTTCTCCCCCATCTCTTCACCGATCCGATTCAGACGCTCTGCATCTTTCAGCGGACTGATGGTCAAGGTCGTGGTGAAATAATCATAATTGCCTTCCTTTGCAAGTTTCGCCGACTCCTCCAGACGCAGCTTAAAACACTCCGTGCACCTTGCGCCGCCTTCCGGTTCTTTTTCCAGGCCTTTGACAGCCTCATAAAACACTTCCGGACGGAATTCCCCCTTTACCAGACGGATCGGATGCTTGACACCGGCTTCATTCAGTTCCCGGATCAGACGCTCCTGCTCATTGACACGGTCCTCGTACTCGGTATCCGGAAAAATATTCGGATTGTAATAAAATACCGTGATTTCAAAATAATCCGATAAGTATTCCAGACAGTAACTGCTGCACGGTGCACAGCAGCTGTGGAGGAACAGGTTCGGTACAATTCCTTCTCGTTCGAAACCCTCCAGAAGCTTATCCAGCTCTTTCTGATAATTTCTCTTGTTCATAATTTCCCCATATCTGCCAGAAAAGGACAGCCGGATGCTCTCCTGCTGCCCTTATCACTCTGTTTTGTTTTCTGTCAATTACAGGAAATCGCGGATGCGTTTGCTGCGAACCGGATTTCTCAGTTTTCTTAATGCTTTCGCCTCGATCTGACGGATACGCTCTCTGGTTACGTTGAACTCTTTGCCAACTTCTTCCAGTGTTCTCGGATGTCCGTCTTCCAGACCAAAACGAAGAACGATAACCTGACGCTCACGCTCTTTTAAATCACCAAGAAGTGCATCGATGTGCTCTCTTAACATCACAGACTCAACGTTTCCTTCCGGAGTTACCGCATTGCTGTCTGCAACGAAATCGCCAAGGTTGGAATCATCCTCCTCACCGATCGGAGTTTCTAAGGAAGCTGGCTCTCTTGCAATCTGCATGATCTCCATAACTTTGTCCTCAGTCATCTCCAGTGCTTCTGCAAGTTCTGTCACGGATGGCTCATAACCTAATTCCAGTGTCAGCTTTCTCTGCATCTTGGACATCTTGTTGATCGTTTCTACCATATGAACCGGTACTCGGATCGTTCTTGCCTGATCTGCCAACGCTCTTGTTACAGACTGTCTGATCCACCAGGTAGCATATGTACTCAGTTTATAACCTTTTGTATAGTCAAACTTTTCTACGCCCTTGATCAGACCCAGGTTACCTTCCTGAACCAGATCCAGGAAACTCATACCGCGGCCGGTGTAACGCTTCGCAATGCTGACTACCAGTCGCAGGTTAGCCTCGATGAGACGCTCTTTCGCATACTCATCACCTTCGGCTTTTCTCTTTGCAAGTCTCGTCTCTTCCTCTGCGGAAAGAAGCGGGACAGTACCAATTTCTTTCAGATACATACGAACCGGATCTTCTGTTCCGATTCCCTCAAGAAGATCAATTGCATCAAGATCAATGTCTTCTTCCATTTTGTCGCCGGAGAAATCGTCATCCACATCATCCAGAAGCAAGGAATCATCATCCACAAGCAATGTGTCATCGATTATCGTCGGTACCACAACAATGTTGTTGTTTTCGAGATAATTATAAATTTCGTCCATCTGCTCCGGACCGAGGTTGTCTGCCGCAAAGAAATCATTGATCTCGCCTGCATCCAACGCATTCTGTTTTGACTTAGCCAAGTCGACAAGTTTTTTAAGTTTTTCTAAAAATACTGCTTTTTCCACTGTTTCTGCCCTTTCGATTGAAGGTTGTGAAATATAAGACAGCCTAAACTGCCCCATGGTCTTTTATTATATAACATTCCACTACAATTTTCAACAATTTTATGAATGATTTTTGCAGTTTTTTCTGTTTTTATCCACTATTCTTCAACCGAAGTTTCTTGTTTTTCCGCAAACTGCTGCTCCAGATATTCCTTATATGCCGCAAATGCATTTGGTATCGGATATCGTTCTTTTAGCTCTTCAAACTCCGCCAGTATAAAATCTTCCGGCAGCTCTCCGGCCAACTGTTTCGGGAGCTCTGTGATCGGGATCCGGTATCCGCTCATATGCCACTCCACATGACTGAAAATATGTTTTGCATCCGGGAGTTTCTCCAGAACGACCGCTTCATCAAAGAACGGGGCGATTTCTTCTGCACTGAGTTTCCCCGGAACGCTGATGAACTCATATAAAGATGCAAGCAGCCCTTCTGCTGCTCTCTTTCTTATGGCTATTTTTTCCCCATGCTGCAGGATTAATACGGTCTTTTCCTCAATTTTCCGTTTCTTTTTCGGAGTTTTAACAGGAATCTCTCCGATCAGATCCTCTTCTCTGGCCGCACATACGGTATAGAACGGACAGGAATCACAAAGCGGAGCTCCGTTTGGAACGCAGACAATGGCTCCGATCTCGATCAGAGCCTGATTAAAATCACCTGCTTCTCCTTCACGGATAACCTCAGAAACCAAGGACTCCATTCGTTTTTTTGTAGACTGTTTTAAGATATCATCTCTGCTTCCGCAGACTCTGGATAATACCCTTAAAACATTTCCATCCACAGCCGGAGCAGGAATTTCGTAAGCGATCGAT
>JAFOCX010000169.1 GCA_017380975.1 Lachnospiraceae bacterium | reverse complement strand
AAGTCATTGTTAAATTCAATCGCCGCAGGGAAGTGATTCCTTGCGGCGGTTTTTATTTTTGGTGTGTGATATGGACAAACACTTATTCTATTACTATCTGGGATGCATTGTTCTCAGTATTGCAGCAAACACTGCCCATCCGGTAACCCCGACATTATTTACACATTTTGGTTTGGGAAGTTATATGTTCGGAGTGGCTATGGCTGCTCAGATGCTGACCAACTTTTTGTTTTCGCCGTTCTGGGGGTGGCTCAGTGCCTATCTGTCCAGCCGAAAAATACTTCTTGTAACTTGTATCGGTTACGCGTTTGGCCAGGCACTTTTTGGACTTTCATCTACAGAAATGGGATTTACATTGGCTCGTGCAATCGCAGGAATCGGATGCGGAGGCTGTTTTGTATGCATTTTGACCTATATTGTAAATACGGCTCCTGATCCGGTAACGCGAGGCAAACAGCTGGCGGTCAATGCAACGATCCAGTCTGTATTTGGCGCTTTTGGCTATTTTGTCGGCGGTTTGCTGGGTGAGGTTTTTACTTATCTTGCGATCATTGTTCAGGTGATCTTGTTGGTGATATCCGGATTTATTTTCTATTTTGGATGTAAAGATGATTCCATATTTCCTCTGCACGAATTAAAAAAGACCAAAGGATTTGCCGAGATCAATCCGTTTCACAGTTTCCTTCTTGCAAGAAATTTCCTGACGCCGATGTTTCTGATCCTGTTTATCGTGGCTTCTCTTCAGGAATTGGGTTACAATTGTTTTGATCAGACATTTAACTACTATATCCGAGATCAGTTTCAGTTTTCATCCGGATATAATGGGATCTTGAAAGGCGTCATGGGCTTGATCACACTGGTGGCCAACAGCACCATTTGCATTTGGCTGTTAAAGAAGACGGACAATCGAAATTCAGTAATAGGAGTCCTTGCAATCTGTTCAGCCGCAATGTTTGGAGTTGTCTGGTTTGAAGATATCATTCCGTTTATCATTGTTTTTGTGATTTTTTATGCATTTAATTCCATCAGCGTTCCATTGATCCATAATCTGGTAGCCAGTGGCGGACCGGAAGAGCAGAATAGTCTGATCATGGGATTTTGCAATTCTATAAAATCACTTGGCGGAATTATTGGAGCATTGTTTGCGGGATTGTTATATACAGCGAATCCAAAGCTGCCGTTCATGTTCGGCTTTGCTTCATTTGTAACTGCAGCCATGCTTGCTGTGATCTATAAGAAGGCGGAAAAGAGATATTAACAGAAAACAGCCGAGACACTGGGAATACCAGCTGCCTCGGCTGTTGATATTATTTAGGAATAATGTTCAAATGCGGGAGGTATCCAAGGTCTGTGGATAATTCTGCCGCAAAGGATTTTACATATCCGGAAAGTGTATCCAGAGAATTTTCATCACTCAGGCGGATTTCCGGCGTGATAATACCGATGGAACATGCCAGTTCCCCTTCGGCATTAAATACCGGTGCACCGATACCGATCGCATCAGCCACATAATCACCGCGGGAGATCGCGTATCCGTCTGTACGGATCCTATCCAGTTCTGCATAAAGATCAGCCGGACGAACGTATGGAAACGCTTTGTCCTGCATGATGATATTTTTCATATATTCATCGATAAAGTTCGGAGACTGATAAGCCAGAAGAACTTTACGGATCGCTCCGCAATGCAGATGCATCTCATAACCGAATGCTTCGACAACTTTTAAGTGGCTCGGGCCATCGAACTTCTCAATAACAAGACCCTTATTTCCCACAGGGATCATCAAATAAACATCTTCTCCGGTTTTTTGAGAGAGGGATGCGAGGATCGGTTTTGCTGCATCCTGAAGGCGGATTCCTTTGGAGGCAGCTTTTCCAAGCGGGATCAAAGCAGGACCAAGTCGATACGTATGAGAACGCTCATCACGGATCACATATTTTTTTTCACAAAATGTCTGGAGAATACGATGGACGGTACTGGGCGGAAGATTCATCGTGTCTGCCAATTCTGCAATTGTAAAACTGCGATTCTTTTCCTTCAGAACTTCCAGTAATTCCATAGAGCGAAGAAGGCTCTGTATCATTTAGTTAGCTCCTTCCGTATCTTCCTCTACTGTAGCGGCGATCGGTGTCTCTTTAGCCGGTTCCTCTGTGATCTCAGCAGCTGTTTCTTCTGTTTCCTGACAGTCAGCCGGAGCAGTTTCTTCAGTAACTTCTGCAGCGCTGCACTTGCTGGAATCGAGAGAGATATACGTACGCTTTGTATCAGAACAGGATATAGGCTCATCTTTAGCTGTTTCTACGATCTCATCTTCTTCATAATCATGGAAATCTTTGTCAATTTCATCGTTGAAAGATTTGTACTTTAAATAGTAGGAAATGCCTGCGATTGCACCGATTGCAGCGCTGGCAGCGATCAATAAACCTGTTTTCTTTTTGGACATGGTCATTCTCCTTTCTTATTAAATTTATCATAATCGAAATCAAATAAAATGAAAAGGGATAATTATGAAGAAAATGAAAAAAATCGAAAAAAACCCTAAAAGTTAGCACTCGCGCCTTGACACTGCTAATAATGCATGATATAACATTATTTGTGTAACGGGAATGTAGGTAAGGTTCCCATATTTGGCATATACAATAAAGTAGAATTAACAAGGAGGCGTCGATAATGAAATTAGTACCATTATTTGACAAAGTTGTTTTAAAACAGTTAGTAGCAGAAGAAACAACAAAATCCGGTATCGTACTTCCGGGTCAGGCAAAAGAGAAACCGCAGCAGGCTGAGGTTATCGCTGTAGGACCGGGCGGAATGGTTGAAGGTAAAGAAGTAGTAATGCAGGTTAAAGTTGGAGATCAGGTTATTTACTCCAAGTTTGCAGGTACAGAAGTGAAAGCCGACAACGATGAATTCATCATTGTTAAGCAGAGCGACATTCTTGCAATCATTGAGAAATAATTTGAACGAAACTTTATTTTGGAGGTATTTGAATCATGGCTAAAGAAATCAAATATGGCGTAGAAGCCAGAAAAGCTCTTGAAGCTGGTGTAAATAAACTTGCTGACACAGTTCGCGTGACAATCGGACCGAAAGGAAGAAACGTTGCTCTCGACAAATCCTTCGGTGCTCCGCTCATCACAAACGACGGTGTTACAATTGCAAAAGAGATCGAATTAGAAGATGCTTTCGAGAACATGGGTGCACAGCTTGTTAAGGAAGCTGCTACAAAGACAAACGATGTAGCAGGTGACGGTACAACAACAGCAACTGTTCTTGCACAGGCTATGATCAACGAGGGTATGAAGAACCTGGCAGCAGGTGCAAACCCGATCGTTCTTCGTAAAGGTATGAAGAAAGCTACTGACGTTGCAGTAGAGGCGATCAAAGAGATGAGCCAGCCGATCAGCGGTAAATCCCAGATCGCAAGAGTAGCAGCAATCTCCGCAGCAGACGATGCAGTTGGCGAGATGGTAGCTGACGCTATGGAAAAAGTTTCCAACGACGGCGTTATCACAATTGAAGAGTCCAAGACAATGCTTACAGAGCTTGATCTTGTAGAAGGTATGCAGTTCGACAGAGGTTACCTCTCCGCATATATGTGCACAGATATGGAGAAGATGGAAGCTAATATGGAGGATCCGTTCATCCTTATTACAGATAAGAAGATCTCCAACATCAACGATATTCTTCCGGTACTTGAGGAGATCGTTAAGACAGGTGCAAAACTTCTTATTATTGCTGAAGATATCGAAGGTGAGGCTCTCACAACTCTTATCGTAAACAAATTAAGAGGTACATTCACAGTTGTTGCTGTTAAGGCTCCGGGCTACGGCGACAGAAGAAAAGAGATGTTAAAGGATATCGCTACATTAACAGGCGGTACAGTAATTTCCGAGGAACTCGGTCTTACACTTGCAGATGCAACAATGGCTCAGCTCGGTCGTGCAAAATCTGTTAAGATCACAAAAGAGCACACAATCATCGTTGATGGTATGGGCGACAAGAATGAGATTTCTTACAGAGTTGGCCAGATCAAAGCTCAGCTTGAGACAACAACATCCGAGTTCGACAGAGAGAAATTACAGGAAAGACTTGCGAAGATGGCAGGCGGTGTTGCAGTGATCCGTGTAGGTGCTGCTACAGAGACTGAGATGAAAGAAGCAAAACTTCGTATGGAAGACGCTCTTGCAGCTACAAAGGCAGCTGTAGAAGAGGGTGTTATCGCAGGCGGCGGTTCTGCATACGTTCATGCAGCAGAGAAGGTTGCTGAGCTTGCAGCTACATTAGAAGGCGATGAGAAGACAGGTGCTAAGATCATCTTAAAAGCACTTGAGGCTCCGTTATTCCATATTGCAGCAAATGCAGGTCTTGAAGGTTCTGTTATCGTTAACAAGGTAAGAGAGCTTCCGATCGGTATGGGCTTCGATGCTTACAACGAAGAGTATGTAGACATGGTTGAGTCCGGTATCCTTGATCCGGCTAAGGTTACAAGAAGTGCATTACAGAACGCTACAAGCGTGGCTTCCACACTCCTTACAACTGAGTCCGTAGTTGCTACAATCAAAGAAGATGTTCCGCCAATGCCGGCAGGCGGCGGAATGGGCGGAATGATGTAATCCTCATTCTGTATAGAAAAAGACCACCGGCGGTTTTTACTTCCGGTGGTCTTTGGTATTTTTAAATCATCAATCAGAGTTTTGACAGACGGCTGTTTTGGTATTCTCCGGAGAAGGTCACATCTTTTGTGAACCAGTCCGGCGGAAGGAATGCATTGGCATCTTCTTCGGAAGCAAATTCAACTTCAGCCAGCATGAGACCGGCAAATTTGCCTTCAAAAACATCAAACTCGATGGTGAGATCCGGGCGGTTTTCAACCGGGATCAGATAACGTTTTTTGGTGAGGACATTTCCGTCTGCTTTTGCAAGCAGGTGGGAGTAAGACTCGGCAGTCAGAGGAAGGTTAACTTCTTCTCTAGATAAGAGCCCTTTTCCTTTATAAGTAAGATAATAATCAGAATCTTCCCTGCGGATGCGAACAACCGGCTCTGTGCAGAGATATGCCTGTTCGATCATGTGGAACGGGTAAGATTCGTAGCCTTCCGGGGCTTTTTCGATAAGAAATTTACGCTCGATTTCCATTGTGTGATACTCCTTTCTGGAATCAGTATAACACAATGTTTCAACAAAAGAAAGATAGGAGGAACTGTATATGTGGACAAGAGCAGAGATGAAACTTCGTGCTAAAAATACAGTACGGAAATATTTTTGGCCGGCTCTTGCTGTCAGCATGCTTAATTCTCTGTTTAACAGCAACGGAGGAAGCAGCAGCAGCGGCGGCGCTCAGGTAGGAGCCAATGTTTCTGAGGAATTAGATCTTGAGCTTGAAAGCATCATCAACGGCGGACTTGGATCTGTGATCAGTGAACTTCCGCAAATGGCATCCGATACGATCCATTCGATCGATGCAACGATGGCCACTGTTTTTGTGATCGGTGCGCTGATCGGATTAGCGATCGCTCTGGCACTCGGCATATTTGTGGCGCCGATCATTGAGATCGGAAAGAATCGTTTTTATATGATGAGTCGTCAGATGGGTAGGGCAGCAAGCATGAATTGCCTGGTGTGGGGATTCAGACGCGAGTACCTGAACATTATCTGGACGATGCTGGTACGCAATATTCTGGTTGCATTGGGTACATTCTTCTTTGTAATCCCGGGTATTTACCTGGCATATTGTTACCACATGGTACCATATATTCTGGCAGAGAATCCTGACATGAGAACGTCTGATGTTCTTCGCATGTCCAAGGATATGATGCAGGGAAATAAACTGGCCACCTGGGTGCTCAAACTGTCCTTTATCGGATGGTGGATCCTTGGAGCTCTGGCGTGCGGTATCGGAACTTATTTGGTATTCCCGTATTACGATGCGACATTTGCAGAACTGTATGCAGCCCTCAGAAATCCGTACAGCAAATATCTGAACGGATTTGGAAGTGATGAGTATGAGGAATATCGCGAATATCAGAATCAAAGTGTGAACTGGCAGCAGACATACCAGCAGCCTGTGGAGGAAGAGCAGGTTATAGACGCAGAGCCGATTGTAAGTGTAGAGTCTCCAGTGGCAGAGAAAACGGAGGATACAAAGCATTCGGAGAGTACTTCAGTCAAAGGCTACTATCTGAACGGTGTATTCCATCCGTATACAGAGGAAGAACTGAAGGAATTGGAAAAGAACGGTTACTAAGAAGATTGAGGTGAACAAAATGGCAAAAGTATATGCATTTGTAGCAGATGGAATGGAAGAAGTGGAGTGTCTGGCGGTTTGTGACGTGCTGATCCGCGCGGGTGTTGATGTGAAACTTGTTTCTGTTATGGGAAGAAAAGAGATCATCGGTTCACACGGATTTAAGATCACGGCAGATACTGTATTTGAAGAGATCACAGACGATGCAGATGTTCTGTTTTTACCGGGCGGAATGCCGGGTACATTAAACCTTACGAACCACGAAGGCCTGGCAAAGATGCTGACAGCACACGCGGCTGACGGAAGACGTCTGGCAGCAATCTGTGCGGCACCGAGTGTTCTGGGTGGGCTCGGTCTTGCAAAAGGACATAAGGTCACATGTTTCCCTGGCTGGGAAGCGAAGATGGACGGTGCGGAAGTGACCGGTGCAGCGGTTGAGACAGACCGTCTGATCTCCACCGGACGCGGCATGGGATGTTCCATCGATCTTGGTCTGGAGCTTGTAAAGATCCTTGTAGATGAAGAAACCTCGGAGGATCTGAAGAAGAAAATCCAGTATGACAAATAAGGCATTAATGCCGGAATAATGAAGATAAATTTTCGTTATTTTGTAAAATAGTACTGGTATTTCTAAAATCAGTATGTTATAATGTTATCTTGAAGTGTAGCGCCCAACTGAATGGACGTTGATATATTTAAGGAGGAACCTTTAAAATGAATTTACAGGTAGAAAAATTAGAAAAGAATACCGCGAAACTTACAATCGAAGTACCGGTAGAGCAGTTTGACAAAGCAATCATGAACGCTTACAACAAGAAGAAAGGCCAGTTCAACATCCCGGGCTTCAGAAAAGGTAAAGTACCGTTCGCTATGATCAAAAAAGCATACGGCGTAGGCGTATTCTTCGAGGACGCTGTTAACGAGTGTATCGACGCTACTTACCCGGCAGCTGCTGCAGAGAGCGGTCTTGAGATCGTTTCCCGTCCGATGGTTGACGTTGAGCAGATCGAAGAGGGCAAAGCTCTTATCTATACAGCTGTTGTTGCTATCAAGCCGGAAGTTACTCTTGGTCAGTACATCGGCTTAGACGTTGAGAGAGTAAACTCCGACGTAACAGAAGATGACATCATGGATGAGATCAAAGCGGAGCAGAACAAGAACTCCCGTATGATCACAATCGAAGACAGAGCTGTTGCTGACGGCGACATCTTAACAATCGATTTCGACGGTTATGTTGACGGTGAGAGATTCGAAGGCGGCCAGGCTGAGGACTACCCGCTTACAATCGGTTCCCACACATTCATCGATACATTCGAAGAGCAGTTAATCGGTAAGAATATCGGCGAAGAGTGCGAAGTAAATGTTACATTCCCGGCTGAGTACCATGTAACAGATTTACAGAACAAACCGGCTATGTTCAAAGTAGTAGTTAAAGAGATCAAAGTTAGAGAGCTTCCGGAGCTTAACGATGATTTCGCAAGCGAAGTTTCCGAGTTCGATACTCTTGAAGAGTATAAGAACAACATCGCTCTTAAACTCAAAGCAGAGAAAGAGAAATTCGCTGCAACAGAGCTTGAGAACCGCGTAGTTGACAAAGCTGTTGAGAACGCAACAATGGAAATTCCGGAGATGATGATCAACGAGCAGGTTAACAACATGATCAACGACTATGCAAACAGACTTCAGAGCCAGGGTATCTCCTTCCAGCAGTTCATGGAGATCACAGGTCAGAAGGTTGAAGATATCGCTGAGCAGATGAAACCGAACGCGATCAAGATAATCGAGACAAGACTCGTTCTTGAGGCAATCGTAAAAGCTGAGAATATCGAAGCAGGCGAAGCAGCAATCGATGCTGAGTTCGAGAAACTTGCTGAGAACTTCAAGATGGACAAAGAGCAGGTTAAGAGCATGTTCGGTCCGGAGCAGCTTGATCTT
>JAFOCX010000168.1 GCA_017380975.1 Lachnospiraceae bacterium | reverse complement strand
GTCTCCTCTGCCTCAGACAGCATATGCTCTTTTCGCGCAAGCAGACGGTTTAACAGAAGACGGTAATGGGCCAGCTCTTCGGTTTCTAAAAATGCTGCCATGATCTCTTCCGGAATTGCCAGGATCTCCGGCTCTGCGAAAGAAGCTGCTCCGCTCGCCTTAGTAGATAATGTAGTCACCTTGGACAAAAGAGCCTGAAATTCGCCTAAAGAAGTATCTTCATCGCTTTTCTGTCTCGCATAGGAGAATAAACGTGCAAACATCTCGTCCAGTTCCACATCGAACTTCAGAAACTCTGCCAGTCTCTGCGCAGAACTTCCAAGTGTGCCTTTGAATGCACTGTATGCATCAATTCGCTCTTCTACCGTTTTTAATAACGCATCAAGAGCTTCCTGTGACGGAATCATATCCTCCAGATTCCATTTATATTTTTCTTCGATCTCAGATCGTTTTTTCAACATTGCTCCCATCATTTACCTCTTCTCTTTTAAATCAATCCGGAAACCAGCGGTGCAACTACCACGGTCATCAAACCGGCAACTGCAATCGAAAGGCTGCTCATGGCACCTTCAATCTCTCCAAGTTCCAGTGCCTTTGCAGTGCCGATGGCATGAGACGCGGTTCCAAGTGCCAGGCCTTTGGCGATCGGTTCTTTGATGCCAACCAGTTTAAACCAGGTTTCTCCGATAATATTTCCAAAAATACCGGTCAAAATAATGCTGACGATGGTGATCGTCACAATTCCGCCTGCCTCTTCTGAAACGCCCATTCCAATGGCTGTCGTAATGGACTTCGGAAGCAGGGACACATAATATACATGATCCAGTTTAAACAGCAGTGACATTGCAAAAATGCTGGCTGCGCTTGCCAACACGCCGGATGTGATGCCAATGATCACTGCCGCAAAATTTTTCTTCAGTAATTCCAACTGTTTGTAGAGCGGGATCGCCAGACAGACCGTCGCCGGGGTCAGGAAATAACTGATATAAGAAGCACCTTTATTATACTCCGAATACGGGATTCCGGTTCCGACCAACAGGGCAATGACCAGGACCACTGCCACCAGTAACGGATTCAGAATTCCCCATTTTAACTTTTTCTTCAGCCACATACCAACCATGTATGCAGCAATACTGACAAATACACCAAAATATAACGGCATCTATTCTTCCTCCTTTTTCTGACCGCGCAGGATCAGCTCCGTTGTCTTTCCCGTAACTGTCATAACGATCAGCGTAGAAACTGCAGAGATCACAATAAATGGGATCAGAATGGCCGTCAGTTCTGCGTATTTTTCGATCAGACCAACTGCTGCCGGAATGAACATCAGCGGCATAATATCCAGCAAAAGATTTCCGGTTGCCGCCACATCTTCCAGTTTTACAATCTTGGTACATAAAAGTCCCAACAATAAAAATAATCCGTAAACACCGGCAGGAACCGGGAGCGGGATCAGTTCATTTAAGATTTCACCGACCATGGTAATTCCAAAAATAATGGCCAGTTCTTTCAGATATTTCATAATGTTTTACTCCTTGTAATTGCATCGTATCACACATTGCTACAAATATCTTAACACTGTCACAGCAACTCAGCAACACAAAAAAGTCTTAATTTTTTCTTGTCTTCAGCTTCCACTCTATACTATACTGTTACACAACAGCAAATGCATTTATAAGGAGGCAAAACCCATGTCTGCGACCATTACAACCTCTCTTCAGCCTTTCCAAAAAGCTCAGATTCAATCCATGAATCCTGCGTTCCCGGTGGACGATGCAGAGTTATTTGCAATTTATGAACTTGACGGAACCATCCGTTCTGCAGCAGCGTTTCTAAACGAAGGAGACGACACATACGAATGCTATGCATTTACCGATCAAAAATATCGACGTCAGGGATTATTTGCAGAATTATTCGATTTGGCAATCGAAGTGCTTCCTGAAGATACCGAATTTCTCTTTTATACAAACGGAACTGATCCGGACACTATGGCGGTCCTAAATACATTGGAAGCCGAATGCGTCCTTCAGGAGCATATGATGGAGATTGATCTGTCCACATGGAAGAAAGATCAAATAGCGCATCAAGAAACTTCTATCACAATGACTTGTTCAACCGTAGAGGACACCCTGACACGTCATTATAAAAACTCCTATGGATCCGTGAACATTTCTGTATTCGCTTCCTACTATTATCTTTACGGACTGGAAATCCATGAGAAATATCGCGGACAAGGACATGGAAACCGTCTATTGCTAAGGGTTCTTCACGATCTTGCCATGCATGATCCTCTTCCTCTTCGTCTACAGGTTTCCGGAGAAAATATTCCGGCTGTCTCTCTTTACAAAAAAACAGGATTTCAGATTACTGAAACCCTGTTTGGATATCTTTATTAAGTTTGAATCCTCTGTCTTTAACCACGATCACGCTGGAACGGAGACGGAGGATTTTCTCTTTCGTCAATCTTCTCACGAATCCTCTGCATCCTAAGATCTGCTGCTGCGATCATCTCTGCACATGCTGTCAGTTCTTCAATGATCTCCTCGGAATCCTCAAGATTCTTTTTATACTTCATCTGATGATCCAGACTTGCCCAGAAATCCATTGCCAGCGTACGAAGCTGAACCTCTACACGCATCTTCGTCTTTCCGTTGCTGAACTGGATCGGAACCTGAATGATCATATGATAGCTGCGATATCCATTGGTCTTCGGACTGCGGATATAATCTTTGACCATAAGGACGTCGACATCGTCCTGTCTTGCAAGCATATTGGCAACAGTATAAATATCATCTACAAAGGAGCAGATTACTCGGATACCTGCAACGTCGTCCAGATTATCCTTGAGAGACTGAACGTTAACCGGAAGACCTCTGCGCTGTAAT
>JAFOCX010000167.1 GCA_017380975.1 Lachnospiraceae bacterium | reverse complement strand
CCTCTTCCAGCCCGGGTACGGATTGGGCGGCTTCATTGTGGTCTACCAGTACGACCCGCTTTCTTCTGGGGCGCAGCAGGTGATACCGGGTCAGCACGCCTACGACCTTTTCAATGTTGAAAAGAAAACGCCAGAGGAAATATATTTGAAAACCAATCTGGAAGCAGCTGCAGAAATTGCAGTCCAGATGCGTTTGCGTAATCTTTCCGGTATCATTATCGTCGATTTCATTGATATGAAAGAAGAAGCTCATAATGCAGAGCTTCTAAATGTATTTCGTCAGCATTTGTCTCAAGATCCGGTTAAGACTACACTCGTGGATATGACCGCTTTGGGACTGGTAGAAGTAACCAGAAAGAAAGTTCGTCAGCCCTTATATGAACAGTTAAAGTAAAGTGAACGTTCTAAATAGGAGATTTGCCATGAATGAAGTAAATAAAACTTTATATATACCATTGTATGGAAAATCTTATGTAAGTAAAAAAGGCATCATTCTTCAAGACAAGAAAGCAGAGGAAATCTGGTCTTCGGAAGGGTTTCGTTTAACAGGAAAAGCAAGGTCGAAATGGCTAGCCTACTATATGGGCATGCGTTCCGCTGTTTTCGATCGCTGGTTAATTCAGACGATGCGGCAGCTTCCGAATGCGGTCATTCTGCATATTGGCTGTGGATTGGACAGCCGTGCGGAACGGGTCGGAACATCCGGTCATATATGGTATGATATTGATTTTCCGGAAGTTATAAAGGAGAGAAAGAAATATTTTCAAGAATGCGAAGAGTATCGCATGATCGGAACTGATGTAAGAAACCATGATTGGCTAAAACAGCTTCATAACAGTACGTCTGCCATTGTTATCATGGAAGGCGTTAGTATGTACATGACTCATACAGAACTGAGTGGTTTATTTAATAGAATCACATCAAAATATTCGCAAGTTCTAGTATTCATGGACTGTTACACAACCTTTGCAGCAAAAGCTTCCAAATATAAAAATCCGATCAATGAAGTAGGTGTGACTGTCGTTCATGGAATTGATGATCCACGTAGTTTGGAATCAACAACAAATCTACTATATATTAAAGAACATAAGATTACACCTGATCATATGATCGATCAGTTATCCGGCATAGAACGTTTGATCTTTAAAAACGTGTTCGCCGGACGGTTTGCGAAAAAGATGTATCGATTATTTGAGTTTTACTCTAATTAGGAGGACATATTGATGTGGACCAAATTCAAAAGCACATTTATTGGTGATCGGAATTTTTACCGTAAAGTCATTTATATCGTCATTCCGATGATCATCCAAAATGCGATCACCAGCTTTGTTAACTTCTTAGACAATATTATGGTTGGCCAGATTGGTACCGAACAGATGACCGGTGTGGCTATCGTCAATCAATTGATTTTTGTATTTAACCTTTGTATCTTTGGTGCGGTATCCGGTGCAGGTATTTTCGGCACCCAGTATTATGGAAAGGGTGACTATGAAGGCCAGAAGTATGCCTTCCGATACAAATTATATTCCGGTCTTATGATCATTGCCCTGGCACTGTATTTATTTACAAGCTGGGATGCACAATTGATCAGTTTATATTTAAACGATACCGGCAGTGTTGGCGATATTTCCAAGACTCTGGAGTATGGTCAGCAATATCTTTCTATCATGATCTGGGGACTTCCTGCATTTGCGATTTCACAGATTTATATTAATTCCATCCGTGAAACTGGAAAAACCGTGATTCCTATGATCTCGGGCGCTGTGGCGGTCGCAGTCAACCTGATCCTTGACTATAGTTTAATCTTCGGTATCGGTTTCTTCCCGGAACTTGGTGTGCGTGGAGCAGCCCTTGCAACCGTAGCAGCACGATTTGTTGAATGTGCGATCACTGTAATCTGGACACATACACATAAGAAGGAGAATCCATATATCGTAGGTGCTTACAAGGGCTTTGGAATGCCCACAAAAGTATTTAAGGATATTTTTATCAAAGGTACTCCGCTCATGTTAAATGAGGTTCTGTGGGCGTGCGGTATGACTACCGTTGTACAATGCTACGCGGTTCGCGGACTTGAAGTCGTTGCAGCTCAGAACATTTCCTCAACGATTACTAACTTATTCAATATTGTATATATGCAGATCGGTGCAAGTATTGCGATCGTAGTCGGACAGCTTTTGGGAGCAGGAAAACTGGAAGAAGCAAAAGATGCAGACAACAAGATGATCTTCTTTACAGTGTCTGCCTGCGCAGTCATCGCATGTTTTATGATCGCATTTGGAGGCTTGTTCCCGTCTCTTTACAATACCGAACCGGAAATTCGTACACTTGCTACCCAGTTTATCCGAATCGCAGCACTGTTTATGCCATGCTGTGCGTTCTGTCATGCTACATACTTTACGCTCAGATCCGGTGGTAAAACGGTCATCACGTTTATTTTTGACAGTGTTTATGTCTGGTCTGTAATGATTCCGGTCGCATATTTTACTTCCAGACATCATGCATTCCCGATTACAGCTGTTTTCTTCTGTGTTCAGGCAACGGAAATAGTAAAGGTGTTTATCGGATACATGATGGTAAAGAGCGGAATATGGGTACAGAATATTGTAGAGGAATAATGATATGAAGCTTGTTTCAAAGTATTTTCATGAACTGACTACAACGGAACTGTATGAGTTATTAAAAGCGCGTGCAGAAATCTTTGTGGTTGAACAGACCTGCGTTTACCAGGATCTGGATGATCTGGACTATAATGGCCTCCATGTTTTCTATGAGGAAAACGGAAAAGTTCTCGCGTATTTGAGAGCATTTCCAAAGATTGCCGAAGAAGGTACAGTGCAAATGGGACGTTTCTTAACCATGAATCACGGGACCGGTCTTGGAGGAAGATTATTACAGGAAGGTCTGCAGCAGATTAAAGATAAAATGAATCCAAAAGAAATTTTTATTCATGCTCAATGTTATGCGACAGGATTTTATGAACGCGCAGGTTTTCAGATCTGTTCTGAAGAATTTCTGGAAGATGATATTCCGCATGTAGAAATGAGGTTATTATTATGATCAAAGCGGTCATTTTCGATATGTATGAGACATTGATCACTCATTACGACAGTCCTCTCTATTTCACAACGCAGATGGCAGCAGATGCAGACATACCGGCTGAAACTTTTCGCGAACTTTGGGTTTTAAGTGAAACAGAGCGAACAATCGGTAAATTATCATTTGAAAATGTGATTCGAGATATTCTGATTACAACGGATCGTTACTCAGATGTTCTTCATGAGAAGATCGTAGCAAACAGAATTGCAACCAAACAAGACTGTTTTAAACATTTGCATCCGGAGATCTTACCGATGCTTGACGAATTAAAACAACGGGGGGTCAAGATTGGCCTGATCAGCAACTGCTATTCAGAAGAAGCGGTCGAAATTCGCAACAGTGTGTTGTATCCGTATTTTGATGTATGTTATCTCTCTTATGAACAGGGATTAAAAAAACCGGATCCGGAAATTTTCAAGCGCTGTATGGATGAATTGCATTTGACAGCAGAAGAGTGTATCTTTGTCGGCGACGGAGGAAGTCAGGAACTGGAAGCATCCGGTTCTCTTGGAATGAAACCATTACAGGCAGTCTGGTATTTTAAAGAAGGTACCTTGCATCGTATTAAGCCGATGGAAGGATACATTCATCTGAAGACACCGATGGATGTGTTACACCATATCTAGTTATGATGAGATTTTTACACGCAAAATCATTGATTTTTCTTGAAAAAATTACAAAAAAATGATTGACATTAAGAAAAAGAAATGATATTATACATGGGTATGTGCCGCACAGTGAGGTAAACAAGCGTTTTCATAGTGAAAACCACCGCAGCTGGCGAGTAAAGATAATAGGAGGTGCAATATGTACGCGATTATTGCAACAGGTGGTAAGCAGTATAAAGTAGCTGAAGGCGATAGCATCAAGATCGAGAAGATCGAAGCAGAAGTAGGTTCTGTAGTAACTTTTGATCAGGTTCTTTGCGTAAACAACGGCGAGCTTACAATCGGATGCCCGACAGTAGCAGGTGCTACAGTATCCGCAACAGTAGAAAAAGTTGGCAAGGGCAAAAAAGTTATCGTTTACAAGTATAAACGCAAAACTGGCTATCATAAGAAAAACGGCCACAGACAGCTTTATACACAGGTTAAGATTGACAAGATCAACGCTTAATTTTGTATGATTAACGTAATTATCAAACGTGACAAGGATAAAGTCGCGAAAGGGATCGAGATCAAAGGTCATGCAGGTTATGGAGAGTATGGTCAGGACATTATATGTGCTGCAGTATCTTCCCTGGCATTGAACATGGCAAATTCCGTAGAAGAATTTACGGATGATCATTTTGAAGGAAGTGTTTCCGACGACGGAGGATATTTTTCCTTTTCATTCCCGGACGAAGTTAGTTCTGAGTCACAGCTCCTTATGAAATCCCTGATCCTGGGACTTCAAAATATCCAGAGAGATTATGGAGCAGAGTATATAAATTTTCGATTCAGGGAGGTGTAACCGATATGTTTAAGATGAACCTTCAGTTATTTGCTCACAAGAAAGGTGTTGGTTCTACTAAGAACGGTAGAGATTCCGAGTCCAAGCGCCTTGGAGCAAAGAGAGCAGACGGACAGTTCGT
>JAFOCX010000019.1 GCA_017380975.1 Lachnospiraceae bacterium | reverse complement strand
CATGTTTAGATTTATATAATTGTATACGAATATACCCCTTTGCATATACTATATAAGGATAGCAAGGGGGTATTTTTATGGAAAATTTTCATGTATACAGAGATATTGAAGCAAGGACAGGAGGAGAGATCTACATAGGTGTAGTTGGTCCTGTCCGTACCGGAAAGTCAACCTTTATAAAACGATTTATGGAAACAATGGTTCTTCCAAAACTTCCGGATGGTCATAAGAAGACGTTGACTCGTGATGAACTGCCTCAGAGCGCTGCAGGGAAGATGATCATGACCACAGAACCGAAATTCATTCCGAAAGAAGCAGCAGAAATTCACCTTGAAGATGGTATTCATGCGAAAATCAGATTGGTGGATTGTGTTGGATTTATGGTTGACGGTGCAGTGGGACATGAGGAAAACGGAGAGGAACGTTTGGTAAAAACCCCTTGGTTTGATCATGAAATTCCTTTTACATACGCAGCTGAGATCGGAACCAGAAAAGTAATACGCGATCATTCGACAATAGGTATCGTGATCACAGGTGACGGCAGCTTTGGGGAATTGGGACGAAATGATTATGCAGATGCAGAAGCAAGGATTATTCGGGAATTGAAAGAAATCGGTAAACCATTTATTGTCCTTTTAAATTCTGTGAAGCCATTTGGCGAAGAAGCCAAAGAGATGGCTGGAAATATGGAGGAGTTATATGGTGTTACAGTTCAGCCGGTAAATTGTGAGCAGTTAAAAGAATCGGATGTAAAAATGATCTTAATGAATGTTTTGAAAGAATTTCCGGTTCAAAAGTTAGATTTTTACATTCCGAAATGGATGGAGATCTTACCGGATGAACATCCCTTAAAAATGACTGCAATCGAGCATGCAAGAAGCATACTGACGAATGTAGATCAGATGAAGGATATGAAAGAAGAGATTCTTCGTGCAGACGGAAATTCAAGAGTATCTGATATTGTCATTCGCAAGACAGAAATGGCTGATGGAACGGTTTCGGTTGAGATCCTTATGGACTATGACTGTTATTATGAAGTGATCAGTGAGTATACCGGAATTCCGGTTAAGGACGAATATGTATTGTTTCATACATTGGCAAAGCTGTCTGACATGCAGGGAGAATATGAAAAAGTGAAACATGCTTTAAGTCAGGTGCGTGCAAAGGGGTACGGAATTGTAATGCCGGATAAATCAGAAATTGTTTTGGCTGAACCGGAACTCATAAAACACGGCAATAAATTTGGCGTAAAAATTCATGCACAGGCTCCATCGATCAATTTGATCAAAGCACAGATTGAAACGGAAATCGCTCCTATTGTCGGCAGTGAGCAGCAGGCAAATGACTTGATCTCATACATAAAAAATAACGAAGCGAGAGAAGATGGCGTGTGGGAGACCAATATTTTTGGCAAGTCAGTGGAGCAGATCGTGACAGATGGAATGCAGACGAAAATCTCACAAATGACTGAAGATTGTCAGTCAAAATTGCAGGATACGTTACAAAAAATAATAAATGACTCAAATGGAGGAATGATTTGCATTATTATCTGAAAAATGATATAATATAATTGAAGAAAGGAGTGATTCTATGAGGTTAATGTTTATTGGTGCGGACCATGAAGTAACCGGTAGCTGCCACTATTTGAAAGCGTGCGGAAAACATATTTTGATCGATTATGGTATGGAGCAGGGGGGAAATATTTATGAGAACGCTGAGCTCCCGATTCCGCCGTCGGACGTGGATTTTGTTCTTGTAACGCATGCCCATATCGATCACTCCGGACTACTGCCGCTCTTATATGCAAAGGGCTTCAAAGGGCAAGTGTATGCAACTCAGGCGACTTGTGACCTTTGTCATATTATGTTAAAAGACAGTGCACATATTCAAGAAATGGAAGCGGAGTGGAAGAATCGAAAAGCGAGACGTGCCGGAAATGCAGAGGTTCCGCCTTTATTTACAATGGCAGATGCAGAAGGTGTGCTGCAGCATTTTGTTGCATGTTCTTATAATGAGATTGTGGCTCTGTCTGAGAATGTGAAAATCCGATTTACAGATGTTGGTCATCTTCTTGGATCTTCTTCTATTGAAATCTGGGTAACGGAGAATGGAATCGAGAAGAAAATTGTTTTTTCCGGTGATATCGGAAATAAAAATAAGCCGCTGATCAAGGATCCGTCCTATATAGAAGAAGCCGATTTTGTGGTTATGGAGTGTACGTATGGCGATCGCTCTCATGACAGGACGCATGAACATATTGATGAATTGGCAAACATCCTTCAGGAGACTCTGGATGCCGGCGGAAATCTTGTAATTCCGGCGTTTGCTGTGGGGCGAACACAGGAAATTCTCTATTTTATGAGAAAAATCAAAGAGGACAATTTGATTGTCGGTCATCCAAACTTTGAAGTATACGTTGATAGCCCGATGGCGGTGGAAGCAACCTCTGTATTCCATAAAAATATTATGGAGTGCTTTGACGACGAAGCAATGGAGCTTGTGAATAAAGGCATAAACCCGATTACATTCCCGGGTTTGAAGCTGTCCGTTACAAGTGATGATTCAAAGGGAATCAACTTTGATATGAAACCAAAAGTGATCATTTCAGCAGCCGGTATGTGTGACGCCGGACGTATTCGTCATCATCTGAAGCATAACCTCTGGAGACCGGAGTGTACGATCCTGTTTGCCGGTTATCAGGCGGTCGGAACACTTGGACGTGCATTGATTGAAGGGATAAAGGAAGTAAAACTGTTTGGTGAGACCATTGATGTGAAGGCAAGAATCGAGCGTTTGGATGGTCTTTCCGGTCACGCAGATCAGGACGGTCTGATCACATGGTTGAAAGTGATCCAAAATCCTAAAAAGGTCTTCTTGGTACATGGTGATGATGAAGTATGCACGACTTTTGCAGAACGGCTGCGCACTGAATATGGATATGATGCTGAAGCACCGTATTCCGGTTCGATTTATGATCTTGCGAATGAAACCTGGGTGAAACAGACTGTCGGCATTCCAAGAGTAAAAGAAACACCTCGTCAGAGAGAAAACCGTACGATCTTTGAAGCTTTGACTGCAGCCGGTGAACGTCTGATGCGGATCATCAGAAAATATAAACAGGGTACCAACAAGGATATTAAGGACTTCACAGATGATGTCAATGCACTTTGTGACAAATGGAACTTCTAAGATGGAAGGAAAAGACACATGAAAGTTACGTTATATACCGATGGCTCGGCCCGAGGAAATCCTGACGGGCCGGGCGGTTACGGAGCAGTTCTTCAGTTTGTGGACAAACAGGGAGTGCTCCATGAAAAAGAGATGTCAGCAGGATACGTAAAAACAACAAACAATCGTATGGAACTGATGGCTGCGATTGTTGGTCTGGAGGCTTTGAATCGGCCATGTCAGGTGGATCTGTACTCTGATTCAAAGTATTTGACTGATGCGTTTAATCAGCATTGGATCGACAGCTGGCTTAAACATAACTGGAACAGGCCGAAAACCGGTCCTGTGAAAAATTCGGATTTGTGGAAACGTCTGTTAAAAGCGATGGAACCGCATCAGGTTCAGTTTTTCTGGGTAAAAGGTCATGACGGCCATCCGGAAAATGAACGATGCGACAGACTGGCAACAGCTGCTGCAGATGGAAATAACTTGTTAGTGGATCCCGGAGTATAAAAACTCCGGGGTTTTTCATGCTTAAGTGGGAGAAATTGCTGAAATATTACGAGAATCTTACAATGTATTACTATTTTAATTTTCGGGTTCACAATGCTTCAACTTTATGCTATCTTTAGCATAGAGAGAATGGAGTGAATGCATGAAAAGACGTTTTTGGATGTGGATGACGATTGTTTGTATTCTTGTGGTCGGAGTATCGGTAACGAAGATGACACGTGATTTTATAATCTCACAAGACGTGTCAAAGGGAATCGAAGAAACCATAGGAGCAGCTGCTCATATAGCAGATGAAATAATCGAAGAAACGATTGAAGAAGTGATGGAGGCAGCTTCGATTGAAGCTGTTGAGGAGACAGTTCCTGAAGAAGTTTTTCCTGTATTTGCAGCAGCAAGTCCGAAAGCGCCGATCGATACGACGAATCATGATGCGATACAGGAAACTGTGAAATCACCGTTAGATCCGGGCGGAGTAAAAAGCCCTGTGGTTGAGGAAGAAGCAATCATTTCATATAATGCAGAAGATTTTTTTGAACGGTTTGCCCAAACCGAACAACATGCACTGCAGTTATGGGATAATGTGACTTCAGAGAATCGTGCGGCGTTTTTGACGGCAGCAGAGCAGGAGCGGGCATTATGGGATTATGAATTAAACTATGTTTATCAGATGATCCGTGAGAGGCTGGAACAAGAAGAGATGGAGGCCTTGAAGGTGATGGAAGTCGAGTGGATAAAGGAACGTGATCTATATGCGGAAAAAGCATCCGCTAAGAGCAGTATGAAAAATGCACAGAATCAGAATCCTGATTATGTAAGAGCTCTGGCTGAGAAAACGAAAGAACGTTGTTACTGGCTGGTGTCGGAGTACGAAGATGTATTAAATCCGAATTAATAGGCGGTTATTTATATAGAAAGGTCTGTTGGAATGAAGCGTAATTTCGACAGACTTTTTCTTTTATTTATAAAATTTCTTCTTGCATATATTCGAAAATACGATTATTATATAGTGTATGTTGGTGTATCATGCGATAAGTGACGATACAGCTTTAAAACGAAACTTATTTTTAAGAAATAAATCGTAACCAGGAGGCTATGAACCATGCAGAAATATGGTGTAAATGAATTGAGAAAAATGTTCCTCGAATTCTTCGAGAGCAAAGGACATCTTGCAAAAAGCAGCTATTCTCTTGTTCCGCACAATGACAATAGCTTATTATTAATTAACTCCGGTATGGCTCCGTTAAAACCATACTTCACAGGCCAGGAAATCCCGCCGAGAACAAGAATGTGTACATGCCAGAAATGTATCCGTACAGGTGATATCGAGAATATCGGTAAAACAGCTCGTCACGGTACATTCTTCGAGATGTTAGGTAACTTCTCCTTCGGTGATTACTTCAAAAATGAAGCGATCACATGGACATGGGAGTTCTTAACTGAAGTGATCGGTCTTGATCCGGAGCGTCTCTATCCGTCTGTATATCTTGAGGATGATGAGGCATATGAGATCTGGAACAAGAAAATCGGCGTTCCGGCAGAGCGTATTGTTCGCTTTGGCAAAGAAGACAACTTCTGGGAGCATGGTTCCGGTCCGTGCGGTCCGTGTTCTGAGGTATATTATGACCGTGGTGAGAAATACGGCTGCGGCAGCCCGGATTGTAAAGTGGGCTGTGAGTGTGACCGTTTCATCGAGGTATGGAACAACGTATTCACACAGTTTGACAGCGATGGACATGGCAACTACACAGAGTTAGCTCAGAAAAATATCGATACAGGTATGGGTCTTGAGCGTCTTGCAGTTGTTGTTCAGGATGTTGACTCCCTGTTCACAGTAGATACAAACAAAGCGCTTCTCGACAGAGTATGTGCTTTAGCAGGTAAAGAGTACCAGGTTGATCACGAGACAGATATTTCCATCCGTATCGTAACTGACCATATCAAATCCTGTACATTCATGATCTCCGATGGTATCATGCCGTCCAACGAGGGCCGCGGCTACGTACTTAGAAGACTTTTAAGACGTGCAGCACGTCACGGAAGAAAACTCGGTATCGAAGGTAAGTTCCTTGCAAACCTTTCCGATACAGTAATTGCTCTTTCCAAGGATGGTTATCCGGAACTGGAAGAGAAGAAAGTGATGATCTTCAAGGTTCTTACTGAGGAAGAGGATAAATTCAATAAGACAATCGACCAGGGTCTTGCAATCCTCGCAGACATGGAAGAGGCTATGAAGGCTGAGGGCACAACAAAGCTTTCCGGCGCAGATGCTTTCAAACTTTACGACACATATGGATTCCCGCTTGATCTTACAAAGGAGATCCTTGAGGAGAAGAACTTCGAAGTGGATGAAGAAGGCTTTGCTTCCTGTATGAAAGAGCAGAAAGAGAAAGCAAGAAAAGCAAGAAAGACAACAAACTACATGGGTGCTGATGTAACTGTATACCAGTCCATCGATGCAGCGATCACAACGGAGTTCGTTGGTTATGACAATCTTGTATTTGATTCTGAGATCACAGTTCTTACAACAGAAGATGAGATCGTTCAGGCTCTTACAGATGGCCAGACCGGTACAATCCTTGTAAAAGAGACTCCGTTCTACGCTACAATGGGTGGTCAGCAGGGCGATATCGGTGTGATCGTAACAGAGAGCGCTGAGTTCGTTGTTGAAGATACAATCAAATTACAGGGCGGCAAAGTAGGTCACGTTGGTAAAGTGGTT
>JAFOCX010000166.1 GCA_017380975.1 Lachnospiraceae bacterium | reverse complement strand
ATTGATACAGACAGTGCCCATGCGATGGATATGATGGCATTGGCAGCGGAGTTTTCACAGAAAACCTTTCATTATGAGTCCGCCCATGATCTGACGATGTACATGGAGACTTCTCCAAGTGCAGACAACAGCAGCTTTGGTGTGGTGACACTGAAGAATAATTTCAATCAGATGACTTGGGGCATGATGGGAATCGAGCGCAGTTCCGAACCGCGCATGACACTGAAGGAGCTGGACGGAGATGTAGCCAATATTGAATTAAAATATGAAGTTTCCAGAACGGATGATGTGACCGGGATCGAGACATTTATGGTCACTGAGAATTTCACAATGAAATGGACCAATCAGCGAATCTACATGATGGATTATGAGCGCCGGATGAATGAAGTATTTACGGGAGACCGTGAATCATTTTCCGGAAAGCGTATCGTTTTGGGAATTTCTGACGGTGAAGATCTGTATGCGGTAAAGAGTGCAGACGGACGATATGTGACCTTTGTAAATAATCGTGAGTTATGGTCTTATGACACAAAAAACGGAACGATCGCATTGGTATTTTCCTTTGCAGATACGGACGAAGGAAGAACACCGGATGTAAGAGCCTATGAGGATCGCCACGATATCGAAATTCTTCGTGTGGGAGACAATGGTGATATTGATTTCCTGGTTTACGGATATATGAACCGAGGCACACACGAAGGCTGGACCGGAGTTTCTTACCACTGCTACCGTGCAGAGGACAATATTCTGGAAGAACAATTTTTTCTTCCTGCATCAGAACCGTTTGAAGCCCTGGCTGACGATATCAGACAGCTGGCACATGTGGGAGAAAATGAAAATCTCTATTTATATATGAAGGGTTCCATTTACGGAATCGATATGACCAGCCACGAATACGTTGTGGTGGCGTCCGGACTCAGCAGAGAACGATTTGCAGTCAGCGCCGATTTCTCCAGGATCGCATGGCAGGAAAATACCGGACTTTATGATTCGAAAGTCCTGCATATTATGGATCTTAACACAGGAAATAAAACGCAGATCGGTGATGGAAAAAGCGATTCATACCGAATCTTGGGATTTGTCGGAAATGACTGTGTGTATGGAATCGGAAACTCTGAGGATTACATGATGGCCGGCGGCCGTGTGACCGGACTCTATTTGAAATCCCTGGAAATCATGGATGAAGCCATGGAAACCGCGATGCATTATGAAAAGAAAGGGTACTATATTCGTGATGTGATCGTGGATGAGAGCCGTATCCATATCACCAGAGTACGCGACCGCGTAAATGGATTCTTTGAAGAAGGATCCGAGGATACTCTGGTCTGCAATGTGGAAACAACGGCGAAGAGAACGGATGAGATCGGCTGGTATGCTTCAAATGTGAAAGGAAGAATGTACTTTGTCCAGCTGGCAAAGGAAATATCAGCGAATCAAAAAATCAAACGCATGTCTCCGAAAAAACTGGTGATTGGAAATGACCGTGTGCTCAGTTTCGATAACGGAGGTCTTGTGAATACAGAGATGCTCGAATTCTACGCATATGGACGTGGACGCTGTCTCGGCATTTTCACTGATTTTGCAGAGGCTGTTCAGGTGGCTTATGATAATATGGGCTTTGTATCGGTCGGTGTCAATGCTCCGATCTGGAGTCGTATCAACAAGCCGAATGCATATTTTATGAGAGATATCACAAATGCCGTAAAACAATTTGAACAGAAGAGAGGATTGTTTACCGGCGTAAGCAAGAATGATGAAGACGGTCTGGCCCTGGATGCTTCCGGAACTGCACTGAATCAGATCCTGTATTTTGTCGGTCAGAATCATCTGGTTCTCGTAAATACCGGAAATGGCAGATATCAGTATCTGACCGGATATGATCAGAGTCATGTGCGAATTTGGGATCCGATGTCTGAACAATCTGAAACTATTGCCCTTGAAACTGCAAAAGAGCGATTTGAAAAAGCAGGCAATGACTTTATTTGTTTTATTTCTGAAAAATAAAGGAAAAACCGTGCTTTACAAATTGTGAGAGTGTGTTATAATTTATTCGTCAAAGTATAACCAAAATTCTGAAATTGGGTAGAATTCCGTTTATAGTGGAATTCGTTGATTCGATATATATAGAGGTGCAGTATGAAACAGTACATTATGAAGGGCGGTAACCCTCTCGTTGGTGAGGTAGTGATCGGCGGAGCTAAGAACGCAGCCCTGGGAATCCTGGCAGCAGCCATTATGACAGACGATGATGTCATTGTGGAAAATCTGCCGGATGTCAGCGATATCAATGCGCTGATCGAGGCGATCTGCCATCTTGGCGCAAAAGTCGAGCGTCTGGATCGTCACACGGTGAAGATCAATGCAAAAGAGATCCACGCCGTTACAGTTGAAGATGAGCATATGAGAAAGATCCGTGCGTCTTATTATTTTATCGGCGCATTGCTTGGTAAATATAAGAGTGCAGAGGTTCCGCTTCCGGGCGGCTGTACGATCGGAAGTCGTCCGATCGACCAGCATTTAAAAGGTTTCCGTGCATTAGGCGCAGATGTTAACATTTCATCCGGCGCAGTTCTGGCACATGCGATCGACCTGATCGGAAGCCACATTTATCTCGATGTCGTTTCTGTCGGAGCAACCATCAACATTATGATGGCAGCAGCGATGGCAGAGGGAGAGACGATCTTAGAGAACGTTGCGAAGGAGCCGCATGTGGTTGATGTGGCGAACTTCCTGAACAGCATGGGTGCCAACATCAAAGGTGCAGGTACTGATGTGATCCGTATCAAGGGTGTAAGACGTCTTCACGGAACGGTTTATTCGATCATTCCGGATCAGATCGAGGCAGGCACATTTATGTGTGGTGCAGCGATTACACGCGGAGACATTATGGTGAAGAATGTCATCCCGAAACATATGGAGGCGATTTCCGCGAAACTTCTGGAGATGGGCTGTGAAGTTGTGGAGTTTGACGAGGCGATCCGAGTAGTCGGCAAGCCGAGACAGAACCACATGAACTTCAAGACACTTCCGTATCCGGGATTCCCGACAGATATGCAGCCGCAGATGACGGTTGCACTGGCTCTTGCAGAGGGTACCAGTGTGGTAACAGAGAGTATTTTCGAGAACCGTTTCAAATACGTGGATGAACTTGCACGTATGGGTGCCAACATCCAGGTGGAAGGTTCCGTTGCGATTGTAGAAGGTGTAAAAGGATTTACCGGTGCGCAGGTAGAGGCTCCGGACCTTCGCGCAGGTGCAGCTCTCGTCATGGCAGGTCTTGCAGCAGAAGGTTATACGACAGTAAGCGAGATCGAGTATATTGAGCGTGGATATGAGAATTTCGTTGAGAAACTTCGTCTTCTCGGTGCGAACATCGAGCAGGTGGACTCTGAGAAAGAGGCTCAGAAATTCAAACTTCGCGTAGGATAGGAAAAAATTTAGGATTCAGCAAAAAGTCTCTTGACAATTGGCGGAGAATCCGATATTATACTGTCTGCAACAATTGAATAAAAGTTCGCAAAGCAATATCCCTTATTCAGAGTGATGGAGGTACATAGGACCTGTGAAGTCACGGCAACCCCTGTTAATCGCGTGAGCGAGAGGGCAGGAAGGTGCCAGCCTGAGCGAGAAATCGAGCAATAAGAGGATTTGATATAAACTGTTAAATCAAGTCCGCTTAAAGTATGTCAAGCGGACTTTTCTTTTACTCAAAAAAAGGAGAAAACATGGAGAAGAGATTATTTACTTCCGAGTCCGTAACTGAAGGACATCCGGACAAAATGTGTGATGCAATTTCTGATGCGGTTCTTGATGCGATCATGGCACAGGACCCGATGGCTCGTGTAGCATGTGAGACGGCTGTGACAACAGGTCTTGCAGTGATCATGGGTGAGATCACAACAAGCGCATACGTTGATATCCAGAAGATCGTTCGTGAGACTGTTCGCGAGATCGGTTACGACAGAGCAAAATACGGCTTCGACTGCGATACTTGCGGTGTAATTACAGCAATTGACGAGCAGTCTGCTGATATCGCTATGGGTGTTGATAAAGCGCTCGAAGCAAAAGAAAACAAGATGACAGATGATGAGATCGAGGCGATCGGTGCAGGCGACCAGGGTATGATGTTCGGTTATGCTACAAACGAGACTCCGGAACTTATGCCGTATCCGATCTCTCTTGCACACAAACTTTCCAAACGCCTCACAGACGTTAGAAAGAACGGTACCCTTCCGTATTTAAGACCGGACGGAAAGACACAGGTTACTGTTGAGTATGATGAGAATGGCAAGCCGCTCCGTCTGGATGCAGTTGTACTTTCCACACAGCACAATGAGAACGTAACTCAGGAGCAGATCCATGCGGACGTAAAAGAGCATATCTTCAACGTAGTTCTTCCGCAGGAGATGATCGATGAGAATACAAAGTTCTTCATCAACCCGACAGGTCGTTTCGTAATCGGCGGCCCGCACGGTGATACAGGTCTTACAGGAAGAAAGATCATCGTTGACACATACGGCGGTTACGCTCGTCACGGCGGCGGTGCATTCTCCGGTAAGGACTGCACAAAAGTTGACCGTTCCGCAGCATACGCAGCTCGTTACGTTGCAAAGAATATCGTAGCAGCAGGCCTTGCTGACAAGTGTGAGATCCAGCTTTCCTACGCGATCGGTGTTGCACAGCCGACATCTGTAATGGTAGATACATTTGGTACAGGCAAACTGTCCGATGAGAAACTGGTTGAGATGATCCGTGAGAACTTCGATCTTCGTCCGGCAGGTATCATCAAGATGTTAGACCTTCGTCGTCCGATCTACAAGCAGACAGCTGCTTACGGTCACTTCGGCAGAACTGATGTTGAGTTACCGTGGGAGAAACTTGACAAGGTTGAAGATTTAAAGAAATATTTATAATCTGATTAAATAGAGAATCCCCCGGGAGATGGTTCCCAGGGGATTTTTTTGTATGATTATAAATTCTGGAAATCGATGGTTGCATTTCCGTCTGCATCATAAATAACTGCATCTTTGTCCATGATGAGTCTGTCAACAGTCTCAACCAATGCCTGCGGGGATGGATAAGCCGGCTTGTAGTTTGCGATGATCTCTTTTGCTGTTGCACCGTCGTTGCTGAGAAGTGCGTCTGCTACGAAGAGCTGAGCTTTTGCGGAGTTTACGCAAAGTTTCTCTACATCGATAACCTGGAAGTCAATACCGTGAACGATTCCAGCTTCGCCGCTTGCGAAGAACTGTACGCCCGGCATGATCTGCGTTACATCGCCGAAGTCAGTTGTTCCGGACATCCATGCATTGTAGTCGAAGGAGACACGGTCAGCGCCAACGAGATCGCCGCAGCAGTCCTCAGCCAGCTTCATTAATGTCGGATCGTGGAATGCCGGAGAGTGACCCGGACGGTCAGAGATCTCTACGCCTGCGCCCATGGAAAGAGCAGCACCGGCCATCGCACGGTTCAGCTTTTTATTTTCAAATTCGATCGCTGCGAGTGTTTTTGCACGAACATGGCTTTCTAATACCAGCTCATCCGGAATAATATTAACGGCACAGTTTACGCCCATGGCAACCGGATGGAAGCGGATGATATCTTTTTCCTGGAATGTTTCACGCAGGTTGTTGGCTGCCTGCATGCCGAGCATTGCTGCATACTGGGCATTGATGCCGAGATGCGGATAACCGCCTGCATGTGCGGATCTTCCTTTGAATTTTAATGTTTTCATGATACAGCCGTTGTTGCCTGCTGTACAGGAGAAATCAATATTTGCTTCCGGAGCTGTATTGTTGCCGTGTACCATAACTGCAATATCAACACCGTCGAAGAAGCCGCGTTTCATTAATTCAATCTTGCCTGCAAAGAATGTGATGATACCGTCTTTGCGGAGCTGCTCACGGAAACCGAGCTGGATCATTTCTTCTGCCGGAACTGTCATGAGACGGATCTTTCCGCACATTCCGTCAAGAGCACCCGGCTGCTTTAATGCAGCAGCGATACCTAAGAGTGCAGCAGCCTGTGCATGGTGACCGCAGCAGTGAGTCATACCGTTTACGGATTCCGGATGGTTTGCGATATCGAGAGCATCCAGTTCACCCATGATCACGAGAGTCGGACCCGGTTTCCCTGTATCGATATCTGTGTAGAAGCCCGGAACATTGCCTGCCTGTGTTAACGTATAGCCAAGAGCTTCGAACTGCTCGGTCAGATATGTATTCGCATCCCACTCTGTAAATCCGGTCTGCGGATGAGCCCAGAGCCAGCGCTCAGAGTCATAGATAAGCTGTTTGATCGCATCAACATTGTTTACAATCTGCTGTTGTCTGTTTGTCATTTTTCACGTTCCTCCTAAAATCAAGGGTTTTCATATTGTACTATTATAGCATTAAAGTGCTAAAAAACGAATAGTTTACGCAAAGAAATATTTTAGAATTGTTTTATAAACGAGAAAGCAGAAATATGTTATACTGTCTGTAGAACTGAGTAATGAAAAGCAAAGGAGGCGCTGTACAGACATGAAAATTCGTACAAGGCTTGCGATCGCATTTTTGACGATCACGGTTGTACCGATCACGTTGATCTATCTGGCGATCATGTCCCTGCATGAGTACCAGGGGAAGATCTTCAGTGAGACGTATGGACTGGAAGAGCAGGTGGATCTGGCATCCGGCGCTTCGATCCGTGTGTTCAGCCGCCTGACCGAATCGATCCAGATGGAGATCGATCAGATGTTAAAACATGATCCGGAAAAATTTCATGACCGGACTTATTTAGATAAGATGAATACCAATCTTGCCAAGGCGCATTCCTTCCTGATCCTCCTGGATGGTCAGGAACTGGTCTACACGGGCAATCAGGCGATGACGTATAATCTGGCAACAGAAATCCGAAACTTTGAAGATTTGGGAGAAACTGCGTCCTGGGGGAATTATCTGGATGATAATACCGAGCACCTGATCAAACAGCGCGGGTTCCATTTTGCAGACGATTCCGAGGGAACGATCCTTCTGGTGACCAATGTGGTGGAAGTGATACCGGAAGTGAAGTCCATGTTTGTGGAAATGCTGGTGGCCAGCGGTATCATTTTGATCCTGACTGCTGCGGTCATGGTTGCCTGGGTGTACCGTTCCATCTGGAAACCGCTCGGTCAGCTTCAGGAAGCGACTAAGCAGATCCGTGACGGAAATCTGGACTTTACGCTGGATGTAGAAGATGATGATGAGATCGGTCAGCTGTGCCAGAACTTTGAGGAGATGAGGATCCGTCTGAAAGAGACGACAGAAGAAAAGATCCAGTATGATAAAGAGAGTAAGGAATTGATCAGCAATATTTCCCACGATCTGAAGACCCCGATCACCGCGATCAAGGGCTATGCGGAGGGAATCCTTGACGGTGTGGCATCTTCTCCGGAGAAATTGGAACGCTATATCAGAACAATCTACAACAAGGCGAACGATATGGACCGCCTGATCGCGGAACTGACATTTTATTCGAAGATCGACACCAACAAGATCCCGTATGCGTTTGCGAAGATCAATGTGGCAGAGTATTTTGGCGACTGTATCGATGAGGTTGGACTGGATCTGGAAGCACGCGGTGTGGAACTTGGATATTTTAATTATGTAGATGAAGATGTTTTGGTCATTGCAGATGCAGAGCAGATCAAGCGTGTGGTGGACAACATTATCGGCAATTCGCTTAAGTATATGGACAAGAAAAAAGGGATCATTAACATCCGTATTCTGGATGTGGGAGATTTCGTGCAGGTAGAGATCGAAGACAACGGAAAAGGCATCGGGCAGAAAGAGCTTCCGTATATTTTTGACCGATTTTATCGTACCGATTCCTCCAGAAACTCCGCAACCGGCGGAAGCGGCATCGGTCTTTCCATTGTGAAAAAGATCATTGAAGATCATGGAGGAAAGATTTGGGCGACCAGTAAGCTGGGAAGCGGCACCGAGATCCAT
>JAFOCX010000165.1 GCA_017380975.1 Lachnospiraceae bacterium | reverse complement strand
GATGTTCTGTCTCATCCATATACTCGGTACTGCATGCCTTTTCAAATTCTTCAATATCCAGAGTCATCGGAATATCCATATTCCATGTGTAGCCATTGTCCTGCCATACAACAAGCTGATGACCTGCGTTTTCTTCCAGTTGGTCTAAGAGTGTTCGAACACGGTAGAATGTAATTTTCAATGCATTCTCCGGATTATTGCTTGTAGCGTCCTCACCCCATAATAACTGAATGAGTTCTTTTCTGGAAACAATCTGACCGCGTTTACAAAGAATATAAGCGAGAAGAATCCATACCTTTTTTGTTCTGTTTTGAAGGTCTGAAATCATGTTTTCTCCCTCACGGAAAGAAAAATCTCCTAACATCTGTACGTGTAAATGTTCCATATAGTTTCTCCATTCTTGTATATCTAATGAATTGATTTAATTATATTTGTAACCAATTGATATAATAATATCATTATTTTGAGAAAATGTGAATAGTTTTTTGCTATAAAGTGTTAAAAAACAATAAAAACAGGGCCAGAACAGCAATGTTCTGGCCCTATAGTGTGTTCATATAATATGAAATTAAAGAATAACACCTGTATTGTATTTCTTGATGAGATCCTGAATCTTTTCAGAGGAAGTAAGAGCTGTTTCAAGAGATACATCATGGTTCATGGAGTTGATGATCGCAGCAATGAACTTACTTACATCTGCTTCTACATACCACGGTTTTGTTAAAAGCTCCGGAGCGCGGTAGTTTAAGTTTGTTGTAACTACGCTGTCGATATAGCCTTTCTCATAGAACTCATCGAATTTTTCGAAACCGCTTGTGAAAAGACCGAATGTACAGCAAACAACAACTTTTTCAGCTTTTCTTTCTTTTAAGGATTTCGCTGTATCTAACATGGACTCACCGGAGGAGATCATGTCGTCTACGATAACAACTGTCTTGCCTTCTACGGAGCTTCCTAAGAACTCATGAGCAACGATCGGGTTACGGCCGTTAACTACTTTGGAGTAGTCACGTCTCTTATAGAACATACCCATATCAACACCAAGGTTGTTTGCGAGGTATACTGCACGGCCCATAGCGCCTTCGTCCGGAGAGATTACCATAAGGTGATCTTTGTCGATCTTTAATGTGTTGTCATGTTTGAAGAGAGCTTTGATGAACTGATATGTCGGCATAAAGTTGTCAAAGCCGGATAACGGGATCGCGTTCTGTACACGCGGATCGTGTGCATCAAATGTAATGATGTTTGCAACGCCCATATTGTGAAGCTCTTCCAGTGCCATCGCACAGTCAAGGGACTCACGGTGGGAACGCTTATGCTGACGGCTCTCGTAAAGGAACGGCAGAATTACGTTAATTCTGTGAGCAGTAGAAGAACATGCACCGATGATACGCTTTAAGTCTGCGTAATGATCATCCGGAGACATATGGTTCTCATAGCCTGCCATTTTATATGTGAGAGAGTGGTTTGTAACATCAACCATACAGAATACATCTGTACCACGTACAGATTCTTTTACAACGCCTTTTGCTTCACCACTTCCGAAACGCGGGCATGCGCAGTCAAGAAGATACGAGTCGACATCATAACCTCTGTACTGAAGATCCTGCTTTCTGCGAAGTAATTCCTCTGCGTCGTTGCGACGGAAGTTTACGATGTGATCATTTACCTTTTTTGCCAGATCGCTGCAGCTTTCCAGTGCGGCGATTTTTAACGGCGCAACAGGAAGGCGGTCATTGAAAACGTGCTGATTTGCCATGTTAAAAATTCCTCCGATTTACATTTCTCATGTATTGTTTCATATGTTTCCACTTTGGTTATAACATTTTTCGTCGTTTTTCGTCAATAGTTCTCCCTATATTACTTAAAAAAGAACATCGTTTCTTTACAAATCAGACGAAGATTGATATGATAATATCGTATAAATAATATAATGGGATAGGTATATACATTGAAAAAATATAATGGACACAAAATAACAGAAATTGCTCCCGGTTCCATTGCGGAAGAGCTGGAGCTTGAGGTTGGTGATATCCTCATGACCATCGATGGTGAGGAATTGGAGGATATCTTCGATTACAATTTTATGACAGACAATGAGAGCTTTGTCATGGTGGTGAAGAAAGCCAATGGCGAAGAGTGGGAGCTTGAGATCGAGAGCGGCGGTGAGGATCTGGGACTCACATTTGAAAATGGTCTGATGAGTGATTACCGTTCCTGCAGAAACAAATGTATTTTCTGCTTCATTGATCAGATGCCGCCGGGAATGCGTGATACTCTGTATTTTAAAGATGACGATTCCAGATTGTCTTTCTTACAGGGAAACTACATTACGCTTACCAATATGAGCGATAAAGATATTGATCGTATCATTAAGTTCCATTTGGCTCCGATCAACATTTCCGTACAGACGATGAATCCGGAATTAAGATGCAAGATGCTGACAAACCGTTTTGCGGGCGAAGCATTGAAGAAACTGGATCGCTTATACGAGGCAGGTACGGAGATGAATGGTCAGATCGTACTTTGCAAGGGTGTCAATGACGGCAAAGAACTGGAATATACCATTGAAAAACTGGCAGAGTATGCTCCGTACATGCAGAGTGTTTCTGTTGTTCCGGTTGGTCTTTCCAAGTATCGTGACGGTCTCTATCCACTGGAGCCGTTCACAAAGGAAGACGCATGTGAAGTCATTGATATGATCGAACGATGGCAGAAGAAGATCTATGAAGAGCACCAGATTCATTTTATCCATGCAAGCGATGAATGGTACATCCTGGCAGAGCGTGAACTTCCGGAAGAAAATCGATATGACGGTTACATTCAGTTGGAAAACGGTGTCGGCATGATCCGACTTCTTTGCGAAGAAGTGATGGATGCGCTGGACGGTAAAGAAGATGACGGTGTAAGTGAGGAATTGTCCATGGCTACCGGATTCCTTGCTTATCCGTACCTGAAACGACTGATCGCAGAACTTGAGAAACAGTACCCGGGACGTAAAGTGCATCTGTATCCGATCCGTAATGATTTCTTTGGCGAGATGATCACGGTTGCAGGTCTGATCACAGGACAGGATCTTGTGGCTCAGCTGAAGGATAAACCACTGGGTGAGAGACTGCTGCTTCCGGCTTGTATGTTCAAGAGCGGAGAGGAAGTTTTCCTGGATGATCTTACTAAAACGGATGCGGAAGATTCTTTACAGATTCCGATTAATATAGTAAAATCAAGCGGATATGATTTCGTAGAGGCCATTTTAGACCGCGAAGCGGCTGCAATCCAGACCGCGGAACATGGTGCTTACGAACTGTCTATGAAAGATTTTGAACTCTCCGAAGACGGAGAAGTAATTGAAAACGAATAGAGTGAGGTAAAATATGAGTAAGCCAGTAGTAGCGATTGTAGGCCGCCCGAATGTAGGTAAATCTACATTATTTAATGTTCTGGCAGGCAGTACAATTTCCATCGTAAAAGATACTCCGGGTGTAACAAGAGACCGTATTTATGCGGATTGTACTTGGTTAAACCATGCATTTACACTGATCGATACAGGCGGTATCGAGCCGGATTCAAAAGATATCATCCTTTCTCAGATGAGAGAGCAGGCGCAGATCGCCATCGATACTGCAGATGTTATTATTTTTATCGTTGATGTAAGACAGGGCCTTATTGATGCAGATTCCAAAGTTGCGGACATGCTCAGAAAGTCCAAAAAGCCGGTCATCCTTGCAGTTAACAAAGTAGACAGCATTGCAAAGTTTGGCAATGATGTTTATGAATTTTATAATCTTGGCATGGGTGATCCGGTTCCGGTATCTGCAGCGTCCAGACTTGGTCTTGGTGATCTTCTTGATGAGGTTACAAAGCACTTCAGACCAGATCAGTATGAGGATGCAGAAGATGACAGACCGCGTATCGCTATCGTTGGAAAACCGAACGTAGGTAAATCTTCGATTGTTAATAAACTTTGCGGTGAAAACCGAGTGATCGTATCTGATATCGCAGGTACAACTCGTGATGCTGTCGATACAGAAATTGTATACAATGGAACGGAGTATGTATTTATTGATACAGCAGGACTTCGCAGAAAGAGCAAAGTAAAAGAAGATATTGAGCGTTACAGCATTATCCGTACCGTAACAGCAGTAGAGCGTGCGGATGTGGTCCTTATGGTTATCGATGCGTCTGAGGGTGTAACAGAGCAGGATGCAAAGATTGCCGGCATTGCGCATGACAAAGGTAAAGGTATCATCGTTGTTGTAAATAAGTGGGATGCGATCGAAAAGAATGACAAGACCATTT
>JAFOCX010000164.1 GCA_017380975.1 Lachnospiraceae bacterium | reverse complement strand
CGGAGAGAATTGATATCCTCCATCAGTTTTTTGGAAGCAGATTCCGACTGTCTGACCATATCGCAAAGGCTTGTAAATTCTGCCATACGTTTAATGAAGGCAGACATGGCTTCGTCAGAAACGGTGATCTCGGAGGTACCTTCACCACCAAGATCGTCAGAAGCCTTGACATAGGCTCCGGCTTTGTTGCGGAAGAGATGTTTTTTAAACATTTCTAATAATAGGTTTTTATTCTCCTCAGCTTTCGCAAGGTCTCGCTTGATCCCCTTTCGGATCATCGTCTGAATCAGAAGAAATACAAGTGCAGAGATACCAAGTCCTCCGACAACGGTAATATAGTCGGAAGGATAAGTCAGGCGAAGGTAGACAGCACCTGCGAGGCAGGCAATTGCCAGGAGTAATGCGAATACGCTGAATACCTTGCGGGATTTCTTTTTCCCTTTCGCGTCAAAGTCGCGATAATTGTTATAGTATTCTTCGGCCTTCTGGGAATACGCATCGACGGAAGCCTGATCTGTAAACTGATATTCTTCCAGAATCTTTTTGGCATCCAGAATCTTATCTTCCAATATGGTTCGCTCGGACTGCGTATTGTCGATAATACTCTTTACCTGACTGCGCATGTTCTGGTAGGAGGCCAGCTGGTTTTCAAATTCCGGAGTGGAGATTTCTGCTTCCACATTGCGGATCTCGGCCAAAAGAGCTGTATATTCGCGGGAAGCATCCGGGATCAGATTCGCTTCCAGAGCGCGCTTCTGCAGACGGAGAAAGGTAGATGCTTTGCTGATGTTCAGAGAAATATTGCCGGTCGTATTCATATTGGCAATGTAATTTCTCAGTTCACTCACCATGCCGTCTTCTGTGGCACTCTTTAACTGACCGATACTGATCGTATTGTTATAAGTTGTTTCATTGAGACCGCCGAGGAGTTCGTTCATAAATGCAGGAGTTGCTTCCTCTTCACGTCCTCGAGTCTCGTTGATCACTTTTAAGGATTTATTGTCTTTGCGGAAACGGCGTTCGATACGGTAGATGGTTCCATCCTTTTCCAGTCGGAGCCATCCTTCGTAAGTTCCGCTGTTTTCCCACGGTTCAAATTTGCTGTAAGTGTCATTTTTTGCCGCACGTCCTCTGCCTCGCTCGATACCAAACAGCATTCCGCGGATAAAGGTGTGCAGTGTGGACTTTCCGGCTTCATTCTTACCGTAAATAATGTTGATCCCGTCTTTAAAGGAGATGGTGCGGTCATGGAATTTACCGAATCCATCAATATGAAGTTCCAGTAATTTCATGGTCTAGCTCCTTTCATCCTTAGTCATAAGCAGTGCGTGGATTCCGTAATGCAGAGCCTTTTTCTCAACCGGGCTCATATCCTCTTTGTGGAGAGCGCGGATGTAGAAACCGATCATATCGCTCGGATGCTCCGCAAAGAGCGCGTGGTAATCATACTGTGGCTCTGATTCATCGAGAATCTCTACGATATTCCACTGTCCTGACAGGAAGTCCAGATCGAAATCAATATCAGGATCGCGCATGCCTTTGATGCGGAAACGGTAAATATTTCCTGCACCGCGTTTGCGGATCTCGTCGGCGATCAGCTGAGAGAGCTCCAGGTTTGTGGTTGCAGGTGTCACGCTTACAACGAGCGGAATGTACTGTGCCTGAGAGATTGGGCGGAATTCCAGAGAAGTCACGCGACCGCTGATCTCATCCAGTTCTCCCAGGAAAAATCCATGTGCTCCGGTCTCCGTCAGATCGAGTGGTTCCGGAGAACCCGGATAAGCCATCTTATTCTCAAGGAGAACGGCAGGTTTATGGATGTGACCAAGGGCAATATAAGAAAACGGCATTGCAGCTACCGCATTTTTATCGAATGGGAGATGTTTTGCATCACCGCCGTGGATCATAAGGATCTTGTTGCGTTGTGTGTTTGGGATCGTAAACTGTGCAGTGCGATCCTCTAAAATCTCCGGAGTATGGTAGCTGAATCCGAATACTTCCGTATTTAAATCTTCGAAATAGACAGAGGACAGATCCTCGTCCATCAAATATGTAACATTTGGGCTCCATTTGAAGCTTAAAAGGGCAGAACTTCTGCGCACACGGTCATGGTTACCTGCGATAATGACAACGCGGGTGCCCGGGATCGTTGCAAACAGATAGTTTACTTCCTTTAAGTCTCTGGCGAGCGGCTGACGATGGAATAAGTCACCGCTGATCAGAAGCAGGTCCACATGATTCTCACGGGCTTCTTCAACAATGGTCTGAAGAGTGAGGCGAATGGCCTGTTCACGTTTCTTTCCCCAGGGCCGGTCGCTGTCAGGCACCATGCCCCAGTGGATATCGGCTGTGTGGATAAATTTCATAGGAGTTCCTCCGATAGTATAAAAAAGGAGCGCCGCAGTTTCTTTGGCGCTCCTGATAGAAACCGATGTCTGCGGGTTTCTGATGTTTTGTAATTAAGATTGATTACAGCTCACAGTTATTTACTGTTCTCGGGAACGGGATTACGTCACGGATGTTGCCCATACCTGTGAGGTACATAACGCAGCGCTCGAAACCAAGACCGAAACCGGAGTGACGTGCGGAACCATACTTTCTGAGGTCAAGGTAGAAGCCGTAGTCTTCCTCGTTAAGACCCATCTCTTTGATCTTGCCAAGAAGTTTCTCGTAATCGTCTTCACGCTGGCTGCCGCCGATGATCTCGCCGATGCCCGGAACGAGACAGTCCATAGCAGCAACAGTCTTGCCATCCTCATTGAGTTTCATGTAGAACGCTTTGATCTCCTTCGGATAATCTGTAACGAATACCGGACGTTTGAAGATCTGCTCTGTCAGATAACGCTCGTGCTCAGTCTGAAGGTCGCAGCCCCAGAATACTTTGTAATCGAATGCGTCATTGTGCTCTTCAAGAAGCTTGATCGCCTCTGTGTAAGTAACATGACCGAATTCGGAATTTAATACGTGGTTAAGACGATCTAAGAGACCCTTGTCAACGAACTGGTTGAAGAAGTTCATCTCAGCCGGTGCATTTTCAAGAACGTAACGAATTACGTACTTTAACATCGCCTCAGCCATCGCCATGTTGTCATTTAAGTCAGCGAATGCCATCTCCGGCTCGATCATCCAGAACTCAGCCGCATGACGTGTTGTGTTGGAGTTCTCAGCACGGAATGTCGGACCGAATGTGTAGATGTTGCGGAATGCCATTGCATATGTCTCGCCGTTTAACTGACCGGATACAGTCAGGTTTGTTGGTTTTCCGAAGAAGTCCTGAGTGAAGTCCACTTTGCCGTCTTCTGTCATCGGAATGTTTGTCAGGTCCATAGTTGTAACCTGGAACATCTCACCTGCACCCTCACAGT
>JAFOCX010000163.1 GCA_017380975.1 Lachnospiraceae bacterium | reverse complement strand
TTTGAAAAAAGACGGATTCTTCTTTTTCAGAAAACCCGTCTTCAAAATTCTTAATTAAGCCTCAACCTTAACGATTTCGCGCTTGTTGTAGCTACCGCATGCTTTGCACACTCTGTGCGGCATCATTAACTCGCCACACTTGCTGCACTTTACTAAGTTCGGAGCGCTCATCTTCCAGTTTGCTCTACGGCTGTCTCTTCTTGCTTTAGAAGATTTATTCTTTGGACAGATAGACATGGTTACACCTCCTTAAACTGTTTAAAAATATCCTGGATAACTGCCATCCTCGGATCAAGCGACCTTGTATCGCAGTCGCAAGAATTTACATTAAGATTTGCTCCACACTTGTTGCAAATCCCTTTGCAATCTTCCTTGCACAGCACCTTCATCGGCAGGTTCAGCAAAAGCTCATTCTCTACCAGTTGGTCTGCATCCAGATTATAGCCAGTTAAATAAGATTGTTCATCTAAATTTTTCACCCTGTCATTGTCAGAAACCTTCATATCCAACTCCTGGTCAAACTCCAGCTCGCTGGTATACTCTACCGGTTCGAGACATCTGGCACACGGAATTGCAAGTGTTACTTTTGCACCTCCGGTCACTTCCAGTTTCCTGTTTCCAAGATTCTTTACAGTGATCGTGATTGGCTCGGAAGACACTACCGGATATTCCCCGTCAGCACCCACATAAGCTTTCGCTTCATATGGCACCTGCCAGGTCTTTTCCTTACCTTCCAGAGTAAATACTTCAGATAAATTAATCAGCATATTATCTCTCCTAATACGCACCTAGTCATTATACATATATAGGTACTTTTTGTCAACAACTATTTTTATATTTTTTTACTATATTTTTGTATCTGTATCTACCTCAGACACAACTTATTGTATCCTATCGTTTTACATTTTGCAACCACAAAATATCACTGTCTAAAAAATACAGCCTGCCCTGCATAGAGCAGGACAGGCCGATCTAATTCGTATGAACTCAGGTTTAAAATGAAGGATTAAACAAGAGCAAGTGTCTCTCTTGCAATTGCAAGCTCTTCGTTTGTCGGGATAACCATAACCTGAACTTTGGAGTTCGGTGTGGAGATCACGATATCTTTACCTCTTACGCTGTTAGCAGCGTCATCGATCTCGATACCAAGGTATGTGAGGTGCTCACAAACAGCTTTTCTCATGGATTTGCCGTTCTCACCAAGACCAGCTGTAAATACGATAGCGTCAACGCCATCCATAGCTGCTACGTATGCACCAATGTATTTTACTACACGGTAGTTGTAAGCTGCAAGAGCTTTTGCTGCACGAGCGTTGCCAGCCTCTGCTGCCTCTTCAAGGTCACGGAAGTCGCTGGATACGCCGGATACACCAAGAACACCGGACTTCTTGTTCAGAACGTTCATAACGCCTGCGATGTCAAGGTTCTCTTTCTTAGCGATGTACTCCATGATAGCCGGATCCATATCACCGGAACGTGTACCCATGATAAGACCCTCAAGCGGAGTTAAGCCCATGGATGTGTCTACGGATTTACCGTTCTTAACAGCGGAAAGGGAAGCACCGTTACCAAGGTGGCAAACGATTGTCTTCATCTCTTCGTACGGCTTACCTGCAAGCTCAGCTGCTTTCTTGGAAACGTAGCTGTGGGATGTACCGTGGAAACCATATCTTCTTACCTGGTGTTTCTCATAGTACTCGTACGGAACACCGTAAAGGTATGCTTCTTCCGGCATTGTCTGATGGAATGCAGTATCGAATACAGCTACCATCGGAACGTTCGGCATTAATTCCTGACAAGCACGAATACCGATCAGGTTAGCCGGGTTGTGAAGCGGTGCAAGGTCGTTACACTCTTCGATTGCTACCATAGCTTCAGCTGTAAGAAGTGTGGAAGTTGTGAACTTCTCGCCGCCGTGAACGACACGGTGACCAACAGCGCCTACTTCTGCAAGGCTGGCGATAACGCCAGTCTTCTCGTTTGTAAGAGCGTCAAGAACGAGCTGGATAGCCTGTGTATGTGTCGGCATCGGGGACTCTGTTACTTCTTTCTCACCGCCAGCCGGCTGATATGTGATCATGCTGCCTTCGATACCAATTCTCTCGCAAAGACCTTTTGCAAGAACTGCCTCTGTCTCAGAGTTGATTAACTGATACTTTAAAGAAGAGCTGCCGCAGTTGATTACTAAAATGTTCATTGGTTTCAATCTCCTTTTGAATATAATAATTTTTTACAATAAGGTTCAAAAATTAGTTAGCCATCTGAGCCTGTACAGCTGTGATAGCAACTACGCCAACGATATCCTCAGCGGAACATCCACGAGAAAGATCGTTAACCGGCTTAGCAATACCCTGTAACATCGGGCCGTAAGCTTCAGCTTTTGCAAGTCTCTGAACCAGCTTGTAACCAATGTTACCAGCGTCAAGGTTCGGGAAGATAAGGCAGTTAGCCTGGCCAGCAACTTCGCTTCCTTTTGCTTTGGATGCAGCAACGGACGGAACGATAGCAGCGTCTAACTGTAACTCACCATCAACTTTGATGTTCGGATATTTCTCTTTTGCAATCTTTGTAGCTTCTGCAACTTTGTCAACAAGAGCGTGTTTTGCACTGCCCATTGTGGAGTGAGAAAGCATAGCGATCTTTGCTTCGTTGCCTGTAAGAGCCTTGAAGCTTGCAGCGGAGCTGTTAGCGATAGCAGCGAGCTCTGCAGCGTTCGGATCCTGGTTAAGACCACAGTCAGCGAAAAGGAATGTGCCGTTCTCACCAAACTCGCAGTTCGGAACGTCCATGATGAAGAAACCGGATACTAACTCTGTGCCCGGAGCTGTCTTTAAGATCTGAAGGGCCGGTCTTAATGTGTCAGCTGTAGAATGACAAGCACCTGCTACAAGGCCGTCAGCATCGCCAAGTTTAACCATCATGATACCGTAAGCGATAAGGTCTTTCTTGATTGTCTCCTGAGCTTTCTCAAGAGTCATACCTTTGCTCTTTCTTAACTCATACAGTGTCTCAGCATATTTGTCGAAGTTAGCATCTGTAGCCGGATCAACAATTGCAGCGCCCTCGATGTTTGCGCCGAACTCTTTTGCATCTGCAGCGATTTTCTCTGCATTGCCAAGGAGGATCAGGTTAGCTGTGCCCTCTTCCATAATTTTCTCAACAGCAACTAAAGTTCTCTTGTCTTCAGCCTCCGGAAGAACGATTGTCTTCTTGTTGCTTCTTGCTTTTTCCTTCATAAGATCAATGAATGCCATGATAATTACTCCCTTCTTATTTCCATTTTAAAATGGTTTCATACGTAATTCTATTATATCTCAGTCAAATACCTGACACAAGTGACAATTCACAATTTCTTGCATTTTTTTTCATACGTCTTGTTATTTCTTAAACAAATTAGTCAAACAAACAAAAACTCCGGAGTAAAAACACCCCGGAGTATAGATACTTTATTAAATTTTCTCAAAATGTTCAACGTTTGTCACGAAGATTGTCGCTCCTCCAACCTCTACTGTTGTCGGCATCGTTGCGTAGTTCATCATAGCAGCACCGGAGATATACGGCATATTGATTGTAATCTTCTGACGTTTGCCGCATTCCTTCTTAATAATGTCGATACATTCCTGAACATGCTCATCTTCTGTAACGATCATCAAAGTTGTATTTCCCTTTCTGAGGAAACCACCGGTAGTATTGAGCTTTGTAATGCTGAAATGCTGTTTGGTAAGCGCACTTACAACCTCATCTTCATTATCATAACGTACAATCGCGTAAATCAGTTTCATACAATCAATCCTTTCTGTCTTTCATTATGTTCATACTTCAGATAATCTCTCATTTAATCACTTTATCTGATTACTATGTTGCCTTGCAACTTTGTGAAATAGTATAACACAGTTTTTGACAGATAACAATTCAATATTGAATAAATCTTTCATTTATTATATATTATTTATAGATTTTTTCATTGTAATTTCATTTTAAGGAAAGAGGTTCGAATGAAAACCACCGGAATTATTGCCGAATACAATCCATTTCACAATGGACATAAATATCACCTGGAACAAGCAAGGCAGATGACCGGCTGCGATTACGTGATTGTTGTTATGAGCGGTGACTATACGCAGCGAGGAACACCTGCGATCTACTCAAAATATATCCGTGCAAAAGCTGCCCTCATGGCAGGTGCAGATCTGGTCCTCGAGATGCCAATCTATGGTTCTGTTGCATCTGCT
>JAFOCX010000162.1 GCA_017380975.1 Lachnospiraceae bacterium | reverse complement strand
CTGGACAAACCGCTGATCCATGTTCCGACTCTGGACGGAACTGCTTACAATCTGTATGGTGCCAAAGGTCTGATCTGTCCGATCATGGATGCAAGAAGAAATCAGGTCTACACAGGAATCTATCGCTTTGAGCAGGAGTTCGAAGTTGTGATGGAACAGGATGCCATGGATATGGGAGAACTGATCGAAAAGTTAAATGGCATGGGTGAGCGCGTGATCTTTTTAGGTGACGGTGTTCCGGTTCATGAAAAGAAGATCCGTGAACTTATGACGGTGCCGTTTGATCTTGCACCGGCGCACATGAACCGCCAGCGTGCAGCTTCTGTTGCAGCACTGGGTGCGGTATATTTTGCAGAAGGCAAGATTGAAACCGCAGCAGAGCATGGCCCGGATTATTTAAGAAAATCTCAGGCAGAGCGTGAGCGTGAAGAACGCGAGGCGGCCAAATAAAAACAAGAAGAATATCCCGTCGGCAGGAGCGCTGATGGGATATTTTCAAATGGGAAATGCGAGGAAAAGTATGGAAATAATGCTGAGAAAAATGACAATAGAAGACGTGAGCGCTCTTTCTGAATTGGAAAAACAATGCTTTACAGATGCGTGGTCAGAAAACATGGTTCGTGATCTGGTTGACAGCAGCTGGGATGAGGTCTGGGTGCTGGAGTCAGAGACGATCCTTGGATATATTAATTTTCGATTCATTGCAGGCGAAGGAGAACTGATGCGAATCGCTGTTCTTCCGGAGCATCGCGGTCACGGCTATTCCAGAAAGCTCATGGATGTGATGATGGAAGAAGCAGCAAAAAAACAGATCACAGATCTGACACTGGAAGTACGCGCCGGAAATGAACCTGCCATCGGTCTTTACAAAGCCTATGGTTTTGCAGAAGAAGCTGTTCGCAAAAACTATTATCACAATCCGACCGAAGATGCCCTGATCATGTGGGCACACGGTCTCCCAACCATTCCCACTTAAAAAACGTCACATTTCCGCTATAATGTAAGAGCAGTGGACACCCCTGGGACCATGGGTCAAATACAAGAGGCGAAAGGTGAGGATAAGATGAGAAAATATGGAAAAAATGGACAGTTAAAAACCATCGTCTGCAACCAGTGCGGAAAAAGTCTGGCAGTCAAGGATGGGATCGTCCGTGAAGGAGCCGTTCTGGTCAACCATGCATGGGACTACTTTTCTGAAAAAGACGGAGAGGTCCATCATTTTGATCTTTGCGAATCTTGCTATGATGAAATGATCAGCCAGTTCAAGATTCCGGTCGACGTGGAAGAGCAGACAGAATTGATTTAGACAAATTCATACTCAAACAAACATGAGGGAACAGCGAAAAATCAGAAATTGCTGTTCCCTCTATTGCATATTCCTGAGAGATTATGTTATGATTCAAACTGGAATCGTATTGAAATATAAGAAATGAGGTCATTTTCATGTTAGATATTTGTTTACTTGGTACCGGTGGTATGCAGCCACTCCCGTACCGCTGGCTGACATCCATGATGGCCCGCTGTGACGGCAGCAATCTGCTGATCGACTGTGGTGAGGGAACTCAGGTCGCATTAAAAGAGAAAGGCTGGAGTCCGAAACCGGTGGATGTGATGTTATTTACACATTATCATGCGGATCATATCAGCGGTCTTCCGGGATTCCTTTTAACCATGGGAAATGCAGAGCGAACCGAACCGGTGCTCCTTGTAGGTCCGAAAGGTCTGGAGCGTGTGGTAAATGCCCTTCGCATGATCGCACCGGAACTTCCGTTTGAACTTAGATTTTATGAACTCTCCGAACCGAGAGAACAGATTAAAGTCGGTCCGTACGTGATCGATGCATTTCGTGTAAATCACAACGTGGTATGTTATGGATACCGTATCTCCATTCCGAGAAACGGTAAGTTTGATGTAGAGCGTGCGAGAGCACAGGAGATCCCGCAGAAGTTCTGGAGCCGTCTGCAGAAAGGCGAGGTCATCGAATTCGAAGGACGCACCCTGACTCCGGACATGGTTCTTGGCGAAAAACGCCGTGGACTTTCTGTGACATATTCCACAGATACAAGACCGGTCCCGGTCATTGCAGAATATGCAAAAGACTGCGATCTGTTCATCTGTGAAGGCATGTACGGAGAAAAAGAGAAGGCAGCCAAGGCAAGAGAGTATAAGCACATGACATTCCAGGAAGCAGCCAAACTGGGAAAAGAAGCTGAACCGAGAGAAATGTGGCTGACTCATTACAGCCCATCCCTCATGCGTCCGGAAGAATATCTGAACGAAGTTCGTGAGATCTTCCCGCGCATCAAGACAGCAAGAGACGGCTGGTCCATGGAATTGGGATTTGACGAAGATTAAGAGAGGTCTGTACGATATGAAAATTCACAAAATTGAAGAGGATGTTTTTATCCTCGCCATTGAGAGTTCTTGTGATGAGACAGCGGCTTCCGTTGTGAAAAACGGCCGCGAAGTTTTATCCAACGTGATTTCCTCCCAGATCGACCTTCACACATTGTACGGAGGCGTAGTTCCGGAAATTGCGTCCAGAAAACATATTGAAAAAATCAATCAGGTAATCCAGGCAGCGTTAGATGAGGCACACATGACATTGGAAGAAATGACTGCGATCGCGGTTACATATGGTCCGGGTCTGGTAGGCGCTCTGCTGGTAGGTGTTGCAGAAGCGAAAGCGATCGCATATGCGGCAAAAAAACCACTGGTAGGCGTTCACCATATTGAAGGTCATGTATCTGCAAACTTTATCGAGCATCCGGACTTGGAGCCGCCGTTTGTATGCCTGATCGTGTCAGGCGGACATACACATTTGGTGATCGTAAAAGACTATGGCGAGTTTGAGATCATCGGACGTACGATGGATGATGCAGCCGGAGAAGCATTCGACAAAGTTGCCCGCGCGGTCGGTCTCGGATATCCGGGCGGTCCGAAAGTGGACAAAGCAGCCAAAGAAGGAAATCCGCATGCCATGGAATTCCCGCGTGCGAAAGTGGGCGGTTCCGCATACGATTTCAGTTTCAGCGGTATGAAATCAGCAGTGTTAAACTATATCAACCAGTGCGATATGAAGGGTGAGACCATCAATGTTCCGGATCTGGCAGCTTCTTTCCAGAATGCAGTCGTTGATGTTCTTGTCTCCCGCGCGGTAGCAGCTGCAAGAGAATACGGTTACGGAAAACTCGCCATCGCAGGCGGAGTAGCTTCCAACTCTGCTCTTCGTGCTGGGATGAAAGAGGCTTGCGAAAAAGAGGGTATTAAGTTCTATTATCCATCCCCGATCTACTGTACAGACAATGCAGCCATGATCGGAGCGGCAGCTTATTACGAATATATCAATGGTGCAAGAGCCGGCTGGGATCTGAATGCGGTTCCGAACCTGAAACTGGGAGAGCGTT
>JAFOCX010000161.1 GCA_017380975.1 Lachnospiraceae bacterium | reverse complement strand
GCATTTCCAGATAGGCTTCCTGATTTCCGGCTTTTCCAAACTCCACATTCAGCTTTGCAAGGAGCAGTCCGATCACGGAAATCTTCTCGTCAAAGGACGCCTTCGCTGCCAGTTCCATCAGTCGTTCATTTCGATTTCCCAGTAATACCTCATCGATCTGATACTGGGACTGATATTTATAGTAAAGTTCCAGATAGTTTGCAAAATCTTTTGCGATCTTTGCATGCTGAATATACTGACTTACCACCTCACGGTCGCATGGCAGATCGATCTTCTCATAGACCTCCAGGAAGCGGGACAGATCTTCCCAGCCGCGCGGTGTGGCAAAACGGCGACCGTCTACCGTTGTTTCCACCTGATAGAAATACTGCGGTTTTGCAGTTAAATAAGAAATGATTGCCGGATGGATCTCCGCCTGTTTCGCATACTCTTTCCAAACAGAGAATTCTGCCTCTACATCGATTCGTTTGATTCGGTCCAGCGTGGCGATATCAAAATCTCTTACCGACTTATTGTACTCCGGCGGGTTGCCTGCGGCTGCGATGATCCAGCCATCCGGGATCTTATGGTTTCCGAAGGTTTTATACTGCAAAAACTGCAGCATTGCCGGCGCCAGTGTCTCCGATACACAGTTGATCTCATCGATGAACAGCAGACCTTCCTTTAAGCCGGTCTCTTCCATCTTATCATAGATCGCTGCCACAATCTCACTCATGGTATACTCGGTCACATGTTTATTGACGCCGCCGTAATTCTTTTCTGAAATAAACGGCAGACCAATGGCACTCTGACGGGTATGGTGGGTGATCGTATAGGACACCAAACCAATCTGACACTCTCTGGCCACCTGCTCCATGATCTGTGTTTTACCGATACCAGGCGGTCCCATTAAAAGCACCGGTCTCTGGCGCATCGCCGGGATCTCATATTCTCCGTGACTGTCCTTGGTCAGGTATGCCCGGATCGTATGCTTAATTTCTTCCTTTGCCCGCTTAATATTCATTCTTTAACTCCTTCACCTCGGTGCCTAGTTCCTCCGGCGACAAAATGATCTTGATCGCCCACGGCGGAACATCCACGTCTGAGTAATTATCCTTCATAAATACAAACGCCGTATCATAGATCGGCATCTTCACAGGAAAAACTCCGAATCCATCTGTAAAATAGATCAGACCTTTCAAACTGCGAAATCTCTGTTTTTTGATCAATTGATCCACATAGAGGAAAGCCGGACGGAAATCCGTTCCTCCCATTCCGTGAAGCTGCATGTTGTCCATGTATGACTGCAGTTCTTCATGGTCATGAATTGTTACATCTTCCCGAATCTGATCGTCGCATTGGATGATGTGGATATTAACCTTCTTAAAAAAGCTCTCTGACTGGGACAGTACAGAATACGTTTCTTCCAGAAACTTTCGTACCAGATCTCCGGAACAGGACATGGACGTATCGATCACGATCACAAAATCCTCGATCCGTCGGATTTCTTTTGTCTCCAGAGGCTCGATTAACGGCATGTTCCCGTAAAGTTCCATACCGTAGTTGTAAAATACATAGTCAAATGCATCCGGATCCACTTGGACGGTCTCACGAATTACGGAAAACTTTCGCAGAAATTCCCGGTAATCATATCGTTCCCGGTTCTCTACAGCCAGCTGATCCAGCAGATCCCTGTCATCTTCGGTGGCTTCATTGGCAAAAGCTTCCATTTCCACCTGCATTTTTTCACGTTTGTCATCCCAGTCATTTTTATTGTTTTTCGGCTGGGTTTTGGGGGATGGCTTATCATCGTCATCCTGTCCCCACCTGCAATGATCGTCCCGGTAAAATTCCTGTGCCAATCGAAGATACTCGCTTTCGGAAAGGCCCATTTCCTGCAGCGCATGATAAACACTTTCTGCATTAAACACCGAGATCCGACGTTCCAGACGACCGTAAAATTCCTGTCTCGCCGGTGACATCCTCATATGGATGCATGGGCGGTACAGTTTATCGATGATCGACTCCACTGCAATATCGCAGGCCAGATTCCAGTATTCTTCTGCCCTTTTTTTTCGCGTCCACATATGACAGAACAGGCAGTGAAAAATGGAATGCAGATAGGCCCGGTTCACATAAACTCTGCTCATACGGTACATGGAGGCCAATGCCTCCGGTTCGAAAAACAGACAGCTTCCATCTGTTGCGATCCCCCGCACTGACGGATCTGCCGTAAAATACAGCGAGCTGAGAGCCACATCCAGAAAACGCATAGACAGATACAGCTCATTTCTGGCGTTTCGAAGGATCTCCATACAGACCGAAATAAACTCTTCCTGATCGACTCTCTCGTTATAAATTGGGGATCGATATCCGGCTTCCATCATACCATGCGCCTCCTTTCGTATCAGTCACGATCCTATTCTCATACAATTAAAAATCAAAGGAAAATTTCTTTTTTTGCGGCGGATACATCCGGTGCTTCAGATCCAGTAAGATACCGGAAACTTCCGCCAGTTTCGCCTCGGAAGAGGCATCGATCAGAGAATCCAGCTCATCCTTTGACAACGCCGGACCTCCGTCTGAAATCACATCCGGATCTGCAAAGTTTGCCGTCAGCCACCGGAACCATTCCCCGTTTTTCATGTTTGCCAGCATGACTTCGCACAGATGCTCTTTTAAAAACTCTTCGTACTGCTTCTTCGCATCCTCGCGCAGCTCATAAGGAAACATCAAGCGGTTCACTGCGATTTCCGCTGCCAGCGCCACTGACTCCACGATGGTTTCTTTCACAAACGCCTTGTCATAACGGTCAAACAAAATTTTTCTGTTCTCAAAACTGTATCGATATCTCTGACCGCTGCCGTGAATGGCAAAACTTAAATTTTTAGCCGGTGTATTTTCAATGGCTTCATCATAATATTCCGGGTAAACCAGTCGGGCCGCCTCCCATTCCTGTCCGTTTGCATCGATCAGAAAGTAGTGTACCGTAACACGCCCCGTGATTTCCGTTACAAAGTCACGCAGGGAAGACCGTTCATTCTCACCCATATGGATATAGATTTCCCGGATCTTTGTGCTGGCATTGAACACACCTCCGCCAATTTCTGTTGTCTCTGCATGAAAATGGAGGATCTGGAGATTTTCACAATTATAAAAACCATATCGTCCGATCCTTCGAAGCGTTTTCGGCAGATAAACCTCTCTTACCGGCTGGTTGGCCACCGCATGGTCCCCCAGTTCCGTCACCGGCATGCCGCCGAGACTTTCCGGTATCACACAGGCGGCGCCCGGTGTCAAAATCTTTGTCACACAAGCGCCTCCGTTTTTTTCTATAAACTCAAAACCTTTTTCTGTAAATGTCATAACTATTTCAATTTCTTCATCGCACTGAACCGATAGTAGTAGATCAGGAATGCGATCGATGTCATCGACCAGCTGATCGGATAGCTTAAAAGTGTGGTGCGTAATGTCGGAACCATCGCACCTGCTGTCATGATCCAGATCACTCGAAGCACACAAGTACCGAAACAGATGATCAGCATCGGAATAAGGGTATCACCAAGACCTCGAAGGGTGCTCGGGAATACGTTTACACAGGAATAGCAGAACCAGAAAGGAGCCTGGAACAGAATGATCCGCATTGCTTCATCCAGCACCGCTGCATCATCCGTAAACAGAGAGCTGATCGGCGCACCGAAGTTCATCACTGCACCCGCCAGGATCGCTGTCACCGCCAGCGTCAGACCAAGGCCCACATAAGTACCTTTCTTTAAACGGTCGATCTTACCGGCACCAAAGTTCTGACCGGCAAAAGTGGTAATGGAGATACTGAGGGCATCCATGGCCATCCAGAAGATACCGTCGATCTTTCCGAATACCGCCCATGCTGCGATCGTATTGGTGCCGAAGGTGTTCAGCTTCGCCTGGATCACGATATTGGAAATGGAATACATCATGGACTGGAGACCTGTCGGAAGACCGATCTTGATCACCTTACGGAAGATCGGCTTGTCCAGCTTCAGGGACTTAAATTCAAACCGGTACGAATCCTGAGTCTTCATTAAGGTTCGCAGAACCAGAAGAGCCGCCATCAGCTGAGACATGATTGTCGCCAGCGCCGCACCGGCCACTTCCATTTTTAAGATCACAACAAACAGGATATCCAAAACGATGTTGGTTAAACATGCTGCGATCAGGAAATATAACGGTCTTTTGGAATCACCTACCGCACGCAGGATCGCCGCACCCATGTTGTAGATCAGGTTTCCGATCACACCAAGAAAATAAATTCTAAGATAGGTAACGGAATAATCGATGATCTCTGCCGGGGCTCCCATTAAACGGATCGCCAGCGGTGAAAAAAGCTGGCCGATGATCATCAGCACTACACCGCCGCCAATGGCAAGGCAGAATGCCGTATGAACAGACTTCTTCACGTTCTCAGCCTGCTGCGCACCATAATACTGGGATACCACAACAGACGCACCTGAGGACATACCTACGAAGAAACCAACCAAAAGGTTGATCAGTGTACCGGTCGTGCCGCCTACGGCTGAAAGTGCCTCTTTACCGACGAACCGGCCGACTATGATCGCATCAGCTGTGTTATAAAGCTGCTGGAAAAATGTACCGAACAAGATCGGGAAGAAGAAAAGCAGGATCTGCTGCCAGATGATACCTTCCGTGATCCCGTTTTTCTGTACTGCTGTAACCTCACTCTTTTTACTCATCATTCCCACCCCTTACTTCTTTTATTGGGAAAACAAATATCTAAGTCTTAAAGCATCAGCTTGCGAAGGTCTTCACCACTCATCGCAGACATGTAGGACGGCGGAATATCAAAGATCGTCTTGCATCCGCTCATACCTTCCTGTTTCATACGGTATGCCGCTCTCGCACATGCCGCGATCACAGAAGCCGTAAATTCCGGATTAGAATCCAGCTTCAGGCTGTATTCAATTACATGACTGTTTTCAAGATCCCAGCCGGTCTTGCCGCTGCGGATCACAAAACCGCCGTGCGGCAGTGCCCCATGGTCACGTTTCAGTTCTTCTTCGGTAATAAAATGAACGGTTGTATCATAATCGGCAAAGTAGTTCGGCATAGTCACGATCTCCTGCTCGATCTTTGCCAAATCCGCACCTTCTTCTGCAACCACAAAGCATTCTCTTGTATGTTTCTCTCTTGTGATCAGATCCGGTGTCTCACCGTTTCGGATGGTTTCCAGAGCACTCGCCACCGGGATCGTATACTGTCTTGCGTCTTTTACACCCTCAATACGACGGATCGCATCGGAATGTCCCTGGCTCACGCCTTTTCCCCAGAAGGTATAATCTTTACCGTTCGGAAGCACCGCATTGGCATAGACACGGTTCAGAGAGAACATGCCCGGATCCCATCCTGCAGAGATCACAGCCACATTGCCTGCTGCCTTTGCTGCTGCATCGGCATTGGCAAAAT